>JAIRVC010000073.1 GCA_031254095.1 Acidobacteriota bacterium | reverse complement strand
AAACCAGAGGACGTATCGTGATAACGATGAAGGCAAACCGGGAAGTTTTCAAAAAAGCGCTTGACGATATGTTTGGGTGCTGTCCGGATTTTGACGCAGACCGGAAAAAGATAAACGATAAGCCGCGTGAAGTGAAATTATGATTTATATGTTTGACACTAACGTTATCAGCTATCTGATCCGTGGATCGTCTATCGCGCTAAAGAATAGATTTCAAAGCGAAAACCCCAATAATTTTGCCATCAGCGCCGTGGTCTATTCTGAAATTCTATACGGTATCCGAAAGAATGCCGGAGACAAGGTTGCCAAAAAGATACTGGCATTTCTGGAGAATATGCGTCTTGTGGACTTCGGCGCTGATGCCGCAGTTATTTACGCCGAAATAAGAACAGAATTGGAAAAGTCCGGTACGCCGATAGACAATATGGACTTGCTTATCGCTGCTGCCGCAATGGCCGGGAATGCGATACTGGTTTCGCACAATACAAAACATTTTTCGAAAATAAAAGGGCTCAGATTGGAGGACTGGTACTAAGGAAGCGCAGACAATTAACGGGCGTTTCCTGAAACATCCGGCGGATTCAAACATAAACACGGGGGACGCGCGTGTTTATGTTTGTCAGAATCTCATAGGGAATTGTTCCGGCCCATTCCGCCAGATCTTCCGCCGTTATGCGCTCGCCGCCGGATTCGCCAAGTAAAATCGCCTCGTCGCCGTTCCATGCCGATCCCCGGCCGAGGTTTATCATCATCTGATCCATGCAGATGGTTCCGACCTGCGGATATTTTTTTTCACGGATAATAACCGCGGCGCGCCCCGATGACCGGCGGAAATAGCCGTCGCCGTAGCCGACGGGAAGCGTAACCACGCGCGTTTCATGCTCCGCCTGCCATGTGCCGCCGTAGCTGACCGGGTGTCCCGGGCGCACTACCTTAAAATAGACAACGCGCGATTTCCACTCAAGCGCCGGACGCACATCGACCGTGCGCGGAACTTCCGGCGAAGGATAGACGCCGTAAAGCATAATTCCGGGACGCACCATGTCCATATGACTTTCCGGCAGCTGCAAAATGGCGGCTGAATTGGCAATGTGGCGCATCGGAACCGGCAGGCCGCGCCGCTCATAAAAGCGCGTGACCTCGTTGAAACGTTCAAGCTGCACGCGGGCATTGCCGGCGTCGCGAGCATCGGCGTCCGCAAAATGCGAATATATTCCTTCGGTTTCGACGTTGCGGCATCCGACGGCGGCTTCCTGTAGTTTATGCGCGTTGTAGTAATGAATGCCGATGCGTTCCATGCCCGTGTCGATTTTCAGATGAACTTTCGCGCGGGTTTTCAGTTCGCCGGCAACTTTGTCTATCTGCTCAAGACGCTCCACGGATGAAGCGGTGAGCGTAAGATCGTATTGCAGATAACGCTGTATCTGGTCGCCCCAGACTCCGCCCAGTACGAGGATCGGCGCTTTAACGCCGTTGCGGCGCAGCGTAATTCCTTCTTCCAGCACCGCAACGCCGATATAGTCGCTTTTGCCGGCCAAAGCTTTGGATACTTCAACCAGACCGTGGCCGTAAGCGTTGGCCTTGACCACAATCATAACCCTGGTTTTCCCGACACGCTGCCGGATAGCGTCCAGATTGCGTTTGAGGCGGCCCAAGCTTATTTCCGCCCAGGTGGCGCGAACGCCGCCTGAATCGCCCGGGGCATTAGGGATTATATTTTCATTAACAAACATGTTTAATCAGTGGCTAGTTGCTAGTGGTTAGTGGCTAGAAAAGATTGGTTGGTTTTAAATAAATATTGCAACCATTCCTGCGTTTATGACTCCGCTCCATTCTAACCACTCATCGCTAGCCACTAGCCACTAACGACGAGCCACTAGCCACTAGCCACTCATCACTAGCCACTAACAACAAGCATATCCCTTACGAACATCAGGAACAACTGCGTGTCTTTAATCAGATGAAACGCCACTTTGTGCGGCCGCGCGAAAAGCGTTTTAGGCCGCAGGCTGCGCCTCCAGAAATGCTTCAGGTCTTTGCGCGAATATGTCAGGCGCTTGGTCATGGAAAAATTCAAATCGCGGAACATAAGAGAAAGCCGTGAGGGAACGCGTATTTCCGGAAACTGTAAACGTGTTCGCATGTGAGCCAGTTGCAGTTCGGCTGAACGCAGGTTGCGGTTGAGTTGTTTGCGCAGATTTTCTATTTCAAGACGCAGACGCTTTTCCGCGTCTGAGCGTATGCGCGTCTGCAACCAGAGTTCTTCCATCTCAAGCAGCAGGAACAGCCAGCCGCGAAGCGTTTGGGACACTTCACGCGCGCGGCGGAAAAAGTGACCGATGCGGGATTCCACCGCATAGCCCGTTCTTCTATCCACGCGGTCTTTCAGCCGGAAAAATCCGTGCAGCATCGGATGCCCGCCTTCGACCATTGCGGAATTTTTATACCAAAGGAAATCGCGGAGTATGTCTCCGTAATTTTCAGGATTGGCGCGCAGGAGAACTTCCTTCATGTGGCTGAACGAATAGAAGTTTTTCCATGCCTCGCGGTAGGCCGCCAAAAGTTCGCCGGGCGCGAAATTCGGATGCCGGATGGCTTCATGGAACGAATCGTAATCGTTCAGATCCGGATGCATCTCCTCTCCGCGCGCGGCCATTTCGGCGTGATCCTGCGAACCGGGGATTGGCGTCAGCATGAAAAACGATGCCAGATCCACGCGCAGTTCTTCCTGAAGACGCCGCACGTCTTCGCGCAGAGATTCCGGAGTATCGAAAGGGAACCCGAAAATGTACGCGGCCTGTGTGATGATTTTCGCGTCATGCCAGGCGGCGATAAGATTTTTGTAATCCTCGGCGTTGTTCTGATGCTTGCCCACGGCTTTCAGGTTTTGCGGATTAATGCTTTCCATGCCGATAAAGACTTGCGAACAGCCGGCTTTGGCGGCCATCGGAATAAAATCCGGTATTTTGTGCGACTGCGTATCCACCTGCATCATGAACTGTATTGGAATATGTTCCTCTTCGCGCAGCTTCGCCAGGCCATGAAAAATTTCGCGCCAGTTGGTGTTTCGGGCGAAATTGTCGTCGGTAAAGAAGTAAAAACAGAGTTTCCGATTGCGATAGTTTTTGCGTAGCGTATCGATCATGGTTTCGGCGGAGCGAACGCGCATCTTGCGCCCCTGTACGTTGATAATGGTGCAAAAACTGCAACTGAAAGGGCAGCCGCGGCTGCAATCAATTGTGCCGAAATTGGAAGCGATAAATTTTCGGAGGTATTTTCCGCTGACCATCGGAATCGGCTTATGGGTCAGATCGGGTTTGCAGTCCATAAAATCGTAAATCGGCCGCAATGCGTCGGCGTCGGCGTCGCGCAGAATATCACCCCAGGTATCTTCAACCTCGCCTTTGACGACGGTTACGCCGATGTCGAGGAGTTCCTTGATCTCCGGCGTAATTTTTGGCGACAAAGCCAGCGTTCCGCTGACGTGAAATCCGCCTATGAGTACCTGCAATCCGCCCGCGCGGAATTTTTTTGCCAGATCGGCCGCTCGGGCAAACTGGTTTGTCTGCACTCCGGCCAGAGCCACGATGGTGCGCTGCCGTGGAAGCTTTTGCGAGCGGATGATGCGTTCGTAGGGAATCTTCTGTACGGTGTCGTCTATAAGCTCAATTTCGATTTCGACATCGTTTCCCAAAAAACGGCGATCCGCGACATCCTGCGTAAGACTGGAAAGGCAGGCAAGCGTATTGCTTGGAAGCACTCCCCTGAAATGGCGGATAACATAACCGTCATCGTCATATTTTGAAGGCTTTATAATTACGACGCGCATTTTGCGGCGCGTAGATAATGATGGTTTGGGGATTGCAGGCATATGAACTCACTTTCTGTAGAATTCAAAAGTATATACGCCTGAGAAATATGATTCAACGGTCAATACGTGAACACGTAAACGGGCGCGCGTCATGCCGAATTGACATGTTGCGCGGCGCGACGCTTATGGAAAATGATATAATTCCATTTTTAAGCGGAAGAAAAAGAGGAATAAAGGAGGGTTGAACCCATGGAGGCATTGCAAAAAGACGAGCGCTACACATACGCGGACTATGCGAGCTGGGATACGGAAGAACGGTATGAGTTAATAGACGGCGTGCCATACCTGATGTCTCCAGCGCCGTTACGGAAGCATCAAAGTATTCTTTTTGAACTATCCGGCCAATTCAGGAATTTCCTGAAAGGCAAGCCTTGTAAAGCGTTTGCCGCGCCGTTTGACGTGCGCCTGAACGCCGATACATACGATGATACGGTGGTGCAGCCCGATCTCGTGGTGATTTGCGACAAATTAAAACTGGACGCCAAAGGTTGTGTCGGCGCGCCTGATATGGTGATTGAAATTCTTTCGCCTTCTA
>JAIRVC010000020.1 GCA_031254095.1 Acidobacteriota bacterium | reverse complement strand
TTTCCGTAACGGCACCGTAACGGCAAGTTCATTATACAACGCCATATTTTCATGAACAACGGAATAAAACGAAACCACTATAATACATTGAATATCAGTATGTTAGAGTGATATTGCGGGATATGGTTGTTCTGCTAAAATAGGTATAAAACGGTCTCTTAATCAGTAGGTTGAAGGTTCGATTCCTTCGCGGCTCACCAAGAATTACTGCGATTTTTGACTTACATTTTTCCAAAATGATGCAAGTTTTGTGCAATCCCTTCCCGATCCAACACGTTATTTTCCATCGATTTTCTTCCGGGGACAAAATGAACGTATATGGACATCGTGATACCGGGATTCGCGTGTCCAAGCTGTTTTGAGTCCAGGGGTCGATTACCCACAGCATGTAGTGCAGAGGGCCGGGTAAGGCTTCCGGCTTTCCCTCCGTCGAGGTAGGCGCGGCAAGGTCGGTTATACCGCCAGTCTTTCAATAAGCCGTTCTTGTAATTCTTTGGAAAAGTTGATTCCGGCTTCTTCTCCCATGGCTTTTAAATATCGTGGGATAGATATATTGACGCGCACGGTTTTTTGATCGTGCATCAAGCGATACCTTTTAAAGTCCACATCGACCCACGCGACCATTTCGCCGGATTTATGCGCCGGTTCTTTTGTGGATGGTTTTGGTATCGGCTTCCCTTTATCTTCGTAAGTAACACCCATTATACCGATGAGGTCTTTTGCCATCATAATAGTTTCCGGTATATCTTTCCCCTGGGTTGCTCTATCAAAATCTGGAACATAAGCAACGAAAAACCTTTCTCCTTTGGAGATAACTACAGGATAAACAGACTGATTCATAATTGCCTCCTAATCATTTAAGTTTCCATTTCCTAATAAGATCTTTCGCAAGCCCTTCATCAACTTCGCGGTGTTGCGGAATAGCTTCTTCATCTTTTCCATTGGTTAAGATGGAGTGCTTGCCGCCTTCACGATCAAGCCGCCAGCCCTTTTTTGTAAAAAGCCGTATTAATTCCTTGCGTTTCATTGGTCGCCTTTCTCGTTTATTGTGCGCATTGTGACGCGCATTGTCAATTACTTCACAGCCCGCAGTCGCCTAGGTTCCGTCTTCATTGCTATGTCAAGCCGCTCGCCGATGACTTCCGTGCAGCACGCACTCTCAATACTGCGCGGCTCGCCGATTCCGGGACATCTTGAAGACCGGCAGTTCTTCGCCCGGCGGCTTTGCGTCTGCGGCCGGTTCGTGGATTTTTCGGCTTTTTGCGGCGCTAAAATTTTTTTGATCCTTTTTCCTCCGGAAATTCGCATTACATAACAGCGTGGATATTTCATGGAGCTCGCCACGGTAAAGGCGTCATGAAATATCCGGCAAAAGGAGGATTGAAAATGACAAATCAGACTGCAACGCATTTCAGGGAATATGGCGGCCTTCTGGCCGTTCCGGAAAAAAAGGCTCTGCTTTGGCTGGCCGAACGAATGCCGGCCCGCGTGAATTCGGATCACCTTACGCTTCTCGGATTGATTTCAATGTTCGCCGCCGGAGGCTGTTTCTGGCTGGCCGGCTGGAACAGGTACGCGCTTTTTGCCGTGGTCGCGGCGCTTGCGCTGAACTGGTTCGGCGACAGTCTCGACGGCACGCTGGCGCGCGTCCGCAACCGCCAGCGCGTCCGCTACGGTTATTATGTGGATCACGTCATTGATCTCGGCGGCACGGCGGCGCTTTTGGCGGGCATGGCCATGTCGGGCTTCATGACGCCGCTTGTCGCCGCCGCGCTGCTTTCGGCCTATGTTCTTGTCGCCGCCGAAACGTTTCTCGCGACGCATGTGCGACAGGTTTTTCAGCTTTCCCGCTTCGGCTTCGGTCCTACAGAACTGCGTATAATTTTGTCGATAGGGGCAATCAGGTTGTTCGCCGATCCTTGGGTTCATCTGGGCGGCGGACGGTTTCTGCTTTTTGACATCGGCGGAATTATCGCGGCCACCGGACTTCTGGCGGCGTTTTTGTACTCCGCCGTTCGCAACACACGCCGGCTTTATAAAGAAGAGCCGCTAGGGAAACAATGATGGAAAACTCAAAAACCCGAAACTCTGCGTTATGCGGCCGATCCAAAATGCTAATTTACGTAAATGTAAACTCCGCTTTTGTCCCGGCCGCAAGCCTTGATTTTGGTGTTTTTAGAGGTTCCCATCATTGCCCGTGCGGGCGAATCGCTTTCCGGTAAAAGAACAGGTATGAACATGGAAAAACTGATTTGCCGCTGGCCGGCGTTCTGCGCCGTCGGCGCGCTTGGAATCGCGGTGCAGCTCGGCGCGCTTCATTTATTAATTCACTGCCTGCGGATGCATTATCTCGCCGCGACCGGCCTTGCGGTGGAAGTGGCGGTGCTGCATAACTTCGTCTGGCACAAGCGCTGGACATGGGCAAGCCGTAATATTACCGGGCTGAAAGAAACGGCGAAATGTCTCGCCCTGTTTCATCTAACCAACGGAATTGTTTCTATTATTGGTAATCTTTTGTGGATGCGCCTTCTGGTCGGGACAATGGGCTGGAATTATCTGGCAGCCAATATGACGACTATCGCGGCCGGTTCCCTGTTGAATTTCTGGGCCGGGGACAGGATTGTTTTTCGTGTACGATCAGGGGTTTCAGGAAATGGAGAATGAAGCATGAAATTGAACTTCTTTGTCTTATCGGCGGTTCTCGTTGTTTGTTCCGTTACGGCAACGCCGGGCAAAACCGCCGAGCTGCGGCCTGAAACGGTCAGGGCGTGGAACGATTATGTTGCCTCCCGCGAAAAACAGATCGCGGCGGAACTGAAATCGTCAAAAGGATTTCTCGCAATGGATTTTCAAAATCAGCGGGAAGCTGCCGCGGAGCGGCGCGCGGTTCTTGCCGGTGAAGTTTCCGTCAAGCGAATGGATCCCGCCGGAGGCAAAAGCGATTTTCAGATTCCGGGTGGAACGATACATCACTGGCGCGGCGCGGTATTCATCCCCGACGTCTCCTTCGAATTTGCGATGCATCGTATCCGGCAGCCCGAACTGGAAACCGAAATGCAGGAGGACGTGCTGGAATCGCGCGTGCTGGAACGAATGTCTCCGGATCAGTACAGGCTGTTTTTGAAACTGAAACGCACACAGATTATTACCGTCGTTTACAACACCGAGCATCTTGTCCGGTTCGCCAAACATGGCGAGGATAAACATTCGAGCAGCAGCGTTTCGGTGAAAATCGCCGAAGTGGAACAGTCCGGCGGCGGCGAGCGTGAAAAACCGGAAGGGAACGACAATGGTTTTCTGTGGCGCATGAATTCATACTGGCGCTATCAAAAGGCTCCGGGCGGTATCCTTGTGGAATGCGAGACGATAACGCTCAGCCGTTCCATACCTTTTCTGCTGGAGGGGCTTACGCGCCCGATCATCAACAGCGTCGCCGGAGAATCAATGGAAAGAACGCTGCGCGAGCTTCGCGGGCGCATGGTTAAGCAGTGGTCGGCAGCCCCATCGTAAAAAGCGCAATCTGCTGCAATCTGGCCGGAATTGTTGATTCACAAACAGGAGGTAAAGTGTAACACGTCAAGGGCGAATCTTTATTTTGTTGACTTTCAGAAAACGCTGAACGAACATGGACGTCTATCCTAGATAAATCCAGGATAGTGGTGATTTTAATCAGGTAAGAATGTTGCTTTTGAGGAAGAAGGGCCTCGAAAGCTTTTTGAAATAACTCTTGTTTTCGTCTTGGCCGGAAATAGGATAAGTGTTTTTTTGACGAGGTAGTGTATGTTAAAAAG
>JAIRVC010000342.1 GCA_031254095.1 Acidobacteriota bacterium | reverse complement strand
CAGGTCCATCGGTCAGATGGGAATCAGCTTCAATAAGGACGGCACTCTGAGTCTTGACGAGTCCAAGCTGAAAGAGGCGTTGAGTGAAAATTACGACGCTGTAGCCGGGTTCTTTCTTGGATATGAAAAAGAAGGATATAGCGGCCGGATCGGAGGCGTGCTGACAAATTTGGGCGAGGCGATGAAGGGGCTTACGGATCCGCTCCGTAATCCGGTTAAAAGCGCCATGGACGGGCTTAACAGCAGTATCAGCAGCCTTCAGAAGAACATTGAAGATTACGAACGGCGGCTTCAGTCCGTAGAAGACCGGCTGTATGCCCAGTTCAGCGCGGCCGACGAGGCGCTGCGTCTTATGAGCGTGACGCTGGCATCAATCAGCAGTTCGCTTTCGTCTCTTACTACGAGCAGTTAACGCTGGAAGCGTTTGAAGAATCTGTATAAAGCGCCGCCTGTCGGCGGACAGGCAGGGCGCGCAAGGAGCAGGGATGAAAGAGAATCAGTATTTTGCCAACCGATATCATGAAATGAATGTCAACACCGCGCCTCCGGTGCATTTAGTCGTAATGCTTTACGAAGCGGCCATCCGTTCGCTTGAGGAGGCGCGCGGCCACATGGAACGCAAGGACATAGCCGGCCGCGCCAAGGCTGTAAATAAATGCAGCGCCATTATTTCAGAGTTGCAGTCGTCTTTGAATCTGAGGGAAGGGGGCGAAATCGCCTCCTCGCTGAACCGCCTGTATGATTACATGAAATCAACCCTGCTTCGCGCCAGCGTAGAGCAGAATCCTGACCTGGTCGTAGAGGTGTTGGGGCTGCTTGAAAATCTATGTTCCGCGTGGCGGCAGATTGATTCCAGCGCCGTTGTCGCGACTAATGAACTGGGCATGGTTGAGCCTGTCCGAAACGCAGGATTCCATGAGAACACTCCGGCCACCGATGGCGAATATTTAGGCTCCTTCAGTATTTCAGCATAGGATAAATGTTATGAATCAACTTGCTAAAGAATTTCGGGATGTGCTGAATCTTTATGTCAAACTCACTGCCGACCTTACCCGGATTGCCGACACAGGCGTGGCCGAAGAAGACCCGCAGGCGCTTATACAGTCTATTCTCGACAACCGAAGCTGCCTGACGGAAATCCAGCAGCTCAACAAGCGGTTGACGCGGCTTTACGGCGTCTGGAAAGATAAAGAAAAAGATTCCAAATTATCCGCCGGAGATGAGATTCGCGGCGTCGTTGACGATGTTCGCGAACAAATGCGGCAGCTTGAAAAACTTTGCGGTTTTGGAGCGCAAAAAATCGAAGAGCGGCGCAAACAGCTTTCGGGCGAACTGACAAATGTAGGCAAAAACTCTCGTTATCTGAAAATGCTTAACCCCGTGCAGGAAAACCATCCGAAGTTTATCGACTCTGCCTGCTAGAAACATGGCGTGAGGTGCGCCCAGGTGTCAGACTAATCTATTGAGGAGATGCCGGGCAGTATGACAGCTTTTTGATTTGGAAATTCCGCGACAAGCGTAAGCGTTCCGCCCATTGCCTCAACATAGCTGCGCAATGTCGAAATCAACAGGTCGCTTCGCTTCTCCATTCGTGAAATCTGGTCCTGTCCGACATTGAGCGCCGTCGCGAGGTTTTTTTGTGTCATACGGTGCGCCTTGCGCAGTTCCCGTAATGTCATTTCTTCGGCAATTATTTCACGCGCCCGTGTTTCGATTCTGGCTTTGTCTTCCGGACTCATTTTTTTCATCATCTGATCCAGACTTTTCATAACTTATTCCTCTTTTTTTAGCGCGGCGCGATACGCGCCGAATCGCCCGTCGGCTTTCTCGATCAGTCGGCGATAAAACACCTTTTCACTTACGCCTTATTCTGTAAAGACGGTGATAGTGTAGACTGCGACAATGACAATATTGTCGCCACTACCGTAAGTGACTTTTACCTGGTATGTGCCGGCGCGGGATATATTGACGGGCATTACCTGATCGGCAAATGTAAATTGTCCGTTGTTGTTGATCAGCGGCGCTTTACCGCCTAAGGTATTCGGCCTTTCAATAATTTCATACCTGCATTCAGGCGTGTAATAAGGAATATATGCCGGCGCGAAATAGTAGCTTCCCGAACGAAAACTCTGCCGTATCCGCATGTCGGTCACAATATCTATGCCGTCATCGTCGTTTACCCTTATGATGGAGCCGCCGGGAACATTTTCTGGTAAAAAGCCGGGATAAGTGATATCCGCGCCGTCAGGCATTCCGACAATGATAAACAGGTAGCGAGGTGTAGACAACCGCGCGCTGTTTTCGCTTAAAAACCCGAAGGCAATCGTCTCGTCGTCACCCTCGGCAATCCTGCCGCCGGAAAGAAGAACTATTTTTGTCCCATTGCCGGTAATCACCTCGGCGCCGCTGAGCAGTGTTATTGTGCCGTCCGGCTCGATCTTTATGCCTCCCATGACTTCAATCGTCACATTGCCGTCAGAGGCCGTTATAATGGCGGCTTCATCGGTAGGCAAAATAATTGTGCCGTCCGGTTTAATTACAGACCCTCCGGGAAGTTCTATCGTTGTGCCTCCGGGGGTCGTTACAATGCCGATTCCATCGGGAGGCAGCGTTATTGTGCCGTCCTCGTCTATCACTGTTCCGCCCGGAAGTTTGATAACTATTCCGCCCGGAAGCTCTATTTCCGTATCCTCCGTCAGTTCAATCCCGCCGTCATCAGTCGAATTACCTACAATAACATTAAAGCCGTCGGTAAATTCTTTGTTTTTCCAGTAGTAGCTGATAGTGACGGTCGTTTTACCGGTGTTGTTGAGAATATCGCCGTCGGCTGGATCCGAGATGTAGCCGATTAACGGCGCGTGGCTTCCGTCGCTGAATATCGCGGTCACCGTCATGCCTGAAAGATCAAGAGTCTCTCCCGCCGCGTAAATGAACTTTTCCGGTAGAGAGGCAACCCTTATTTCTGTCAGCTCAACCCCTTCGGGGATTACCGTGACTACAAAACTGTCTGAAAAACTTTCCGGAAGACTGACCGTGACGGTTTGCTGTCCGACATTCTCAAGAATATCGCCATCGGCTGGATCCGTGCTGCCGCCAAAAATATAAAAAATCTCGTCATCGGTTTTTCCATTGTCGCATGTCGCGGTCACGACCATGCCTGTAAGATCAAGATACTCCCCAACCGTATAAATGGTTTTTTCCGGCAAGGTTGTAACCTCAATGCCTGTAACGGTAAAACCCGAAAAACCAGCATCGTCTTTTTCTACTGTAATATTAAAGTCCCGCGTATAGTTGTCGCCAATCGCGATTCCGTTTGTAATGGTGGCAGTGACGGTTACGGTTCCCTCTTCTTTGGTGTAGAGAGTATTGCCGGTTATTGACGCGCCGGTTGT
>JAIRVC010000340.1 GCA_031254095.1 Acidobacteriota bacterium | reverse complement strand
CGGATACGCGTCGCTCGGCGGCACTGTCCTGAGTTACAAGCCGCAGTATTTTAATCATGGCGTAATCATTGGAGTAATTTTCCTTTTTATCCTGGTGATGAACCGCTTCATTACCCGTTTCTGGTGCCGCGGCATTTGCCCGCTCGGCGCGCTTCTGGGTTTGATATCCCGTTATGCGATTTTTGGTATGCGGAAGGAACACGCCAAATGCGACGACTGCAACCGCTGCCTGCTTCACTGCCAGGGCGGGTGCGACCCGCAGGGGCGCGTTCCGGTAAAGCAGGCGGATTGTCTCCTCTGCTTTAACTGTGAAGGCGTTTGCCCGAAAGACGCCGTCAAATTCGGGTTCTTTCCAAGTCAAAATGCCGAATCGATTCAGCCGCTGCCCGATCTTAAACGCCGCCGCGTAATGGAAAGCTTTGCCGCCGGCGCTGTCGCACTGCCTCTTATGCGGTCAAGCCTGGGCATTGATAAGAATTTTAACGATCGGCTGATCCGTCCGCCGGGATCGCTTGAAGAAAAGGAATTTCTGGCACGCTGCATCCGCTGCGGTCAGTGCATGAAAGCGTGTCCCACCAATTCTATTCAGCCGACGCTGTTAGAGGCCGGCATTGAGGGGCTCTGGACGCCGATACTGGTGATGCGCGTCGGATCGTGCGAATATAGCTGCGTTCAGTGCGGCAAGGTCTGCCCGACCGGCGCGATATGGAAGATGACGGAAGATGAGAAACTTGGAAAAGTCGCGCGGCCGGGAACATCCGGGGAACCCAAACCCGTCAAAATCGGAACTGCGTTTTATGATCGCGGCCGGTGCCTGCCGTGGTCGATGGACATCCCGTGCATCGTTTGCGAGGAATTTTGCCCGGTTTCACCCAAGGCGATCTGGGTGATCGAGGAGCAGGTGACAAAATCCGATGGAAGCGTTATTACCGTGCAGCAACCGAGGGTTGACGTGGACCGCTGCGTGGGCTGCGGCGCTTGTGAAAACGTCTGTCCCGTGCAGGACAGGCCTGCTATCTATGTAACAAATATTGGAGAGACGCGATCACGGACGAATCAGATTCTTCTTGAAAGCGGCACGTATAATTAAAAACTTACGGAGGTAGATTTTATGAATTCCAGAAAACCGCTGTTGTTTATTACCATGCTTTTACTTCTTTTCTGCGCGGCCTGCGGCAGCAAGGATCAGTCTAAAACATCGGCCGCGCTTTCCCCGGAAGACGCGAGCTTGAAAGCGCTGCTGCCCGAAAGCAATGAGGCGGCCGGATGGACGCGTGGAGATGAAGTCCGTTTTTTTGACGCGGATAATTTGTGGGAATTTATCAATGGCGCGGCGGAAAATTTTCTGATCTATGGCTTTGAAAAAGTCGCGGCGGCGGATTACGACAACGCCGATCAATCGTCGCAGATTGCGGTTGAGATATATAAAATGGCGGATCCGCGCAATACTTTCGGCGTTTACGCCTCGGAACGCAGCCCGGATTCAACCTTCAAGCCGATCGGCGCGGAAGGTTATGTCGGCAGCACGGCGCTTAATTTCTGGGCGGGAAACTATTACGTCAAGATGACGGTTTTCGAGGAAAGCGAATCGCTACAGCGCGAAATGGAAAAGCTGGCCGATGTCATCAGCCGTAAGATAGGCGATACGGGCGCGCAGACATTGCCGGAAATAGCGCTTTTCCCGGCGGAGAATCAGGTTCCTTATTCCGTTAGATATCTTGCGCAGGATGTTCTCGGTCAAAGATATTTCAGGGATGGATTCGAAGCGGTGTATAAGGCCGGCGACAGAGAATCAAAGCTTGTAATCGCGCTTCCGGGCGACGAAGACGCCGCGAAGGAAGCTATCAATAATTACAAAGAATTTACGGCTTCGAACGGTAAAGTGGCGCGCGAAGTGACTACTCCCGGCGACGGCGGGTTTGTCGGCGAGGACGGCTATTATGGAAACATGGCCGCCATTCGCAGCGGCAGCCGCATTATTATTTCCCTGGGCGAATCTTCAATAGACAAGGCGCTGGCGCAAGTCGCGGCCTGCGTAAAATAACGAGGAGAGGTTCCCGATAGTTTATGGAAAACGCGATTATTCTGGATCGTGTCGTAAAAACGTTTGGGCAGACAACCGCCGTGCGCGATTTTGATCTGATAATTCCGCAGGGCGCTTTGTATGGACTGATCGGCCCGAACGGGGCGGGAAAGACCACTATAATCCGCATGATCCTGGCGATCCTGTTCCCGGATTCCGGAAAATTGTCGGTTTTCGGACACTCTTCCATTGAGTCGGTTCGACACCGTATCGGTTATCTGCCGGAGGAACGCGGCGTTTACCGGAAAATGCGCGTTGGAGATTTCCTTGCGTTTATGGCGCAGCTCAAAGGAATAAATGACGCCGACATCCGCCGGCTCGTCCCGGAATGGCTTGAAAGGACGGGTCTGGCGGGCGTCGTAAAAAAACGCTGCGAGGAACTTTCCAAAGGAATGCAGCAGAAAATCCAGTTCATCACGGCGGTCATTCACAAGCCGGATATTCTGATTCTTGACGAACCTTTCAGCGGGCTTGATCCGGTCAATCAAAGGCTGCTACGCGATCTGATTCTTGAAGAACGGCGGCGCGGCGCGACAATACTTTTTTCCACGCACGTTATGGCGCACGCGGAGCAGCTTTGCGACCATATCGTTATGGCTCACCGGGGAAACAAGGTTCTGGACGGGACGCTGGCTGAAATTCTGCAAACATCCGATTCCCGGCAAATACTTTTTGAACCGCTCGAACCTTCGGCGGATATGGAAAAACTCGGAAAAATTCCGGGCGTGGCGGATGTTCGGCGCGAGAACGCGTCATGGGAAATTACGCTTTCGGAAAGCGCCGGCCTTGACGAAACCATTCCAGCGCTGGCCGCCGCGGTGGTTCCCGCCCATATTCAAATCCGGCGGCCTACGCTGGAAGATATCTTTGTTTCCATAGTAACCGGAAAAGACGACGATTCCGCCGGGCTGCGGACGGCGCTGCGCGGCGAAAACCGGGAGGCGGAACAATGAAAAAGATGTTCGTGATCGCGAAGCGTGAATTTCTGGCGACGGTCACCGCAAAAGGATTTTTATTCGGCATTCTTCTAACGCCCGCCATTGTCCTGCTCATGGTTTTTTTAATCCCCCGCCTGGTTACACAATCGCCGCCGCGCACGGACGGAGAAATCGCGATTCTGGATTCA
>JAIRVC010000328.1 GCA_031254095.1 Acidobacteriota bacterium | reverse complement strand
CCCCCCCATGCCCAGAGGCTTCCGTCCGTTTTCAGCGCCAGAGAGTGATGATCGCCCGCGGATATCGCCTTCCAGCCAGTATCTGTTAACACCCTGAAAGGCGTATTCTTTACTGTAGTTGTGCCGTCGCCAAGCTGGCCGGAAGAATTACCCCCCCATGCCCAGAGGCTTCCGTCCGTTTTCAGCGCCAGCGCGTGAGAACCGCCCGCGGATATCGTCTTCCATGAAGTATCCGTTCCCGCCTTGACGGGAATGTTGCTGCTTGTGGTTGTGCCATTGCCGAACTGGCCTGAAGAATTATTTCCCCATGCCCAGAGGCTTCCATCCGATTTCAGCGCCAGAGTGTAGGAATCGCCAGAAGGCGCGCCGCCTGCGGATACCGCTTTCCAGTTATTCGTGTCCGATTCAACCCTGACGGGTACGTTACTGATGACATCCCAGCCGATTTTGTCGTTGCCAAGCTGGCCGTCATAGTTACTTCCCCATGCCCAGAGACTCCCGTCCGATCTCAGCACAAGAGTGTGGTGACGGCCGGCGGATATCGCGGCGATTGAATCACTCTCGGCGGCATTCACGGCAAGCTGCGTTAAACCCGCAATGCCGGACAGAAGCGCCGACATGAACAGAATGACCAAAAAATTTTTGCGTTTCATTTTTCTTTGAAAAGATTCTTGAAAATATCGGTTTTGGGAACCTGAGACTGGGCGGCGGCGAGATTTTCGCGTTTGATGGCTTCGTAAACTTCGTGGCGATGAACGGAGATATTGCGCGGGGCGTTTATTCCGACCTTGACGTTTCCGGAACCGATGCTGAGAATTGTCACCTCAATATCTGTTCCTATTATGAGACTCTCGTCTTTTTTTCGCGTAAATACCAGCACCGTATCACATCCGATCGTTAATCAGGGAACCTCTAAAAGCCCCAAACTCTGCGTTACGCGGCCGATCCAAAATGCTCATTTACGTAAATGTAAACTCCGCTTTTGTCCCGGCCGCAAGCCTTGATTTTGGAGTTTTTAGAGGTTCCCATCAGTATTTCCTGAAGCCTGTTGATTTGCTGTTTCGCCGTCCATGTCCGGACTTTCCGTTTCCGTTTCCGCGCCGCTTAACAGCGGATGCCTGACGGAGTATTTGCTGTCATGTAAAATCACCTGCCTGCCGCGGCGGTCCTTTTTGTTGATCACAACAGGCGCCATAAGGTTTACCGTGGCTTCTCTGGGGTCAGCCGGAATCGTGACTACCGTATATATCGTCAGTTCCACGGAATTTGTGCTTTTAATGGCTTCCATGTCGGAATCCGTTAAACGGAATTCATAACTCGAATCCACGAGAAACGGATTGATCAGATACAGCGCAATCGGCGGAGTATCGTCATCGGGCAAAGCCTGAAGATATTGAAACGGTTTAATGTCGTCCATTTCCAGAACGACAAACCTGCGAAGCTGGGGAAAACCGGGCAATCCGTCATCAAACGCGATGACCGCATCCGCCGCGACTTCCAAATCCCCAAAATTAAGTGTATGAATGCGCATTTTACCTCTCAAAACAGCGCCTGACAGGGAAGGGAAACACTGATTAATTTGCGCTTCCCTGTATAGTTCGCGAGTATATCCTACCCGATAATATCAAACAAGGTATTTTGCTTTAATATCGCGCCGCCGGACGACAGCGCCGCGTTGACCGCCGTCTGCAGCTGATTGATTCGGACGGCAACTTCAAGAGCGTTGGCGTCCTCAATGTGGCTTCTCTGTGTTGTCAGCACGACGTCGCGGGCGGCAATTATTGAGGACATTCTTTCAACCATGCTCAAACTGATTCCGACCTGCCCACGCGCCTGGCTGAGCGTGTTAAGTGAGTCGCCAAAACCTTCCAGGGCTGTGCCGATGCCTTCCACGGTGCCGGTGCCGTAAATAGAGCCTTTTACTGCCGCAATGATATCGTCAACCTTCTTGAAAACGTCTTCAAAGGCTGTTTTACCGTCAACGCTCGCCTTCACTAAAACGCCGTCGCCGACAGGAATCGAAATTACATTGGTGTTTCCCGTGTAAACAGTTTCAGTTTCATGCAAACCGGTGTGGAGAGGATCGCCTGCTTTAACGAGCTTAAACGGCTGTTCGTTGACATTGGTGCCGGCGAATATGTAATTGCCGTCCACCTGTGTGTTGGCTAACGCGACCAACTGCTCGCGGAGTATTTCCATCTCGCTCAGGATTGATTCTCGTCCCTCTTTGTTGGTGGATTCGTTCGCGGCGTTCGATCCCAGCGTGAAAAACCGGGTAAAAGCATTATTCATCTCGTTGAGCGCCGTGTCGGCGGAGCTCAGCTTATATTTGCTTTCAATTATATTGAACCGATACGCATCAAGCCGCAGGGCTTCCTGTGTAATATAAACGAGATCCGCGCTGCCGAGCGGGGAATCGGAAAGCTTATTCAGTTTTTTCCCGCTCGACAACTGCCGGTTTACATCCGCAAAGTTTCTGTTTAGTTTTTCAAGATCGGTTAAAAGATTTCTACCGGTTTCAAGCTCTGTTACCCGCATAAGTTACGCTCCTACCTTACGAAATTAAGGACTTCAATGCTCAGGTCATTCAATATCGACACAATGCGTGAACTGGCCTGATAAGCCCGCTGATATTTGATAAGATTTATAGCTTCTTCGTTAAACGAGACGCCGGAAGATGCGTCCCTCTGTCCCAAAAGCTGGGTGAGCACGCGCTGCTGATTTTCTCCGGCTTCTTTAGCGGTTCGCTGATCCGATCCGACTTTGTAAACCAGCGAAGCGTAAGCTTCGCCAATTGTCTCCGTGTTGTTATTGCCAAATGACTTTTCAGAGGCTATTCCCGCAAGTTTTTTGGCGTTTCCGTTATCGCCGACTCCCATTCCAACTGACGCGGCGGCTATTTTGCTCGGATCGTCAATTACCACGCGCATAGTTCGGGCCGCGTCGGCATTTGGATTTGACGCCGGCGGCGTTGTCAATGGTGAAAAAATAAAGAAATTGTCGCCGGGTTGTTCGGCACCCGCTCCATCAAAATAAACCCCCTGACTATGAACATCGTTCACTCTATTAACGATGTCGGCGGCCATGTTGTCCAGCGTCTTTAGATACCCCGGAATCAGCGTGTCGCGCATCTGGAGATAACCGCCGATTTCTCCTGAAGTTATAGTGGAGGTGATGTCATTATCCGGATTTGAATTATTTCCAAGATAAATGCCTGAAAAATGGCTGTCTGTCATATTGCCAAGCACGAGCTTGGTACTCTTATTGCCAAGCACCAGAGCGTCGCCCTTGGTTGTAGTGACCGTAACCGAACCGGATTCCGTTTCAAAATAAAGGAAGTTGGCCTTACCCGTCAGTTCTTCAATATACTGCTGGCGTTCGTCGCGAAGCGCGTATTCGGTCTCCTTCTGGCTTTGCTTTTGGGCTGCTTCTATGCGGCCGTTCAGGTCGGCGATTTTGGAGGTCAGCGTGTTGATGTCGTTTACGCCGTCCTCCACCTTTCTGTTTAGGCTTGCCTGTACGCTCTGTATGCTCTCGTAAATCCGTTTAAAATCTTCGGTCATGGTTTGCGCCGACGAGAGTACCTGCCAGCGCAGAGCCGAATCTGTGGGGTTGCTGCTGAGTTCCGTAAAGCTGTTGAAAAACGCGTCAATGGACGATCCAAGCCCTCCGCCGGAAACTGCCTGTAAAATAGCGTCAATCTCATAAAGAGCATTGTATTTTACGATGTTTTCGGTAAGCGACGAATATCCGTAACTTATGCTTTGATCAAGATAACGGTTTCTTGTCGCAGAAAGATTGACGCCGGGAACTCCGGACGTAGACCAGTTTTCCGTAACCGTGAGATCCGTAAACAACACGTCCTGCCGCGTATAATTGTAATTATTCGCGTTCACCGTGTTTCGCTGTGAGACATTCATTGCGTATTGCTGCGCCGAAAGTGACAGTTTTGCGATATTGAGGCCGTCTAAAATTGATGCCATAACTTCAATCTCCAATCATGCCGCATTTTGAAACGGGCAAATGTATATTCTTTACGGTTTTGAGTTTATGCGTTTTGAGAAAATGTCGGATAAACGGAAGCTTCAGCGTTGAATGTTCCGTTTGGTTGATATGGTCCGGCGGCGTTGGCAAAAACCGTCAGCATTCCTTCTACGTACCGCAGCGGTTTTTCTATCATTTCGCGGTTGCGCGCGCCGACAACCTGAACGCGCCTTACAACGTTGCGTAAAAGCGCGGCGGATTCGTCAAGTTCGCGCGAATCGTCGAGAGATTCCACGAGACGCAGCAATGTGAATTCCTCTCGCGGAATCTCCAGTTCTTTGCAAAGCTCCTCGCAAATGCGCAGACGCCTCGCTTCCAGATTTTGAAGATGAATGATGCTTTCTTCTTCGGCTTTGTTGCACTCCATCAGATCTTCCACGCGGCCTTCGGCCAGCATTGCGGTCTTGCGCAGTTCACATTCAAGCAGTTCGTGGTAGAAGTGAATTTCGTCGCGCAATATCCCAAGCAGTTCGGGAATCTGTTCTTTCATGAAAATTACCTCATGCCCGGAGATCGAGGCGGTGTTTTTCCGTCCCATCTTCGTCGGACGTCTTTATGTCTTCAGGCGACGTTTCGCCAGAATCTTTTCCGTCCGGTTTTTCCGGGGTCTGATTTCGCCTCCTAGGCAAATCATCCCGAATTCGATCTCCCCGATGTATCCTGTCAACAACCGGGGAATAAACAATGCCGGTAGAAAAGTCAATATTAGAAGCCATAGACGCCTCCATGCGCCCCGTTGACCGCGTACCGTGGAAATGCCGATAAATCAGAACTTCCCCGGGCGCGCGGTTAAATCCAAGCGCTAGCCAGTTTCATTCAGAAGGTGAGCTCCCATGATTTTTTCCGCAACCTGTTCCGTGTTGACGTTGTAAGTGCCTGTTTCGATCGAAAAAATTACTTCCTGCACAAGGGATTCCCTGACATCGGGAACGGCGTTAATCAGCGTGTGAAGGCTGGAAATGGTTTTGCCGTGATTTGAAAACTCAACTTTATCAGATCCCGCCGTATTTGTTCCCGCCCGGCGGTCTTTCCCGCCAATATGCGCATCCGGCTGGATTTTCTTTCCTATTACCGTAAAATTATTTATTCCGACGATTTCCATATTATTCCTCAATACTCTACACAATAAAGCTTATCGGTCTTCACGCGCAATACATTATTATAAAGTGGTCAGTGGTTAGTGATCAGTGGTCAGTGTTCAGAAAAAGCGAGGCAATGTCTTTATATTGCCTCAATCGTGGCGCACGCCAAAACTGACCACTAACCACTAGCCACTAGCTGCTAGCCACTGCCGCGAACCGCCGTATGGCGGCTTGCGGCTAAACCCACCCGCGCAGCTTTACCGCGTCGGCCACCCGTTTGATGGAAATGATATACGCGGCGTCTCTCATGTGGATGCCGCCGCGTTCTTTTGAAAGGTCATATACGGCGCGAAACGCGTTGCTCATCGCGCGGTCGAGCTTTTCCAGAACTTCCTCGCGGCTCCAGAAGTAGTTCACGCTGCATTGCGCCTGTTCAAAATAGCTGCATGTTACTCCGCCGGCATTACACAGGAAATCGGGAATCAGTAAAATGCCGTTCTTGTGAATGAGTTCATCGCAGTCCGGAGTGGTAGGCCCGTTAGCGCCCTCGCAGATAAATTTTACTTTCTTTGATCTTTGCGGGAATACGCCGGGCGTGATCTGATTTTCCAGCGCCGCGGGAATCAGTATGTCAACTTCTTCGGACAACCACGCGTCTCCCGGCAGGATTTCGTATCCAAGGGCTTTGGCCTTGTCTTTGCTTATGCTGCCAAAGGAGTCCTTGATGCCGGCGAGTTCGGATATGTCGCAGCCGCTTTTTTTCCTGAATGTGTACGCGGCGGCGTCCGCCTGGTTCCACGAGGAAACGCAAATTACCTTCCCGCCCATTTCGGTGTAAAGCCGGGCGGCGTATTCGGCGACATTTCCAAAGCCCTGGATGCTTGCGGTGGTGTTTTTGATATTAATGTTTTCGGCGTTCAGCAGATTCCTAAGAGTATAGATGACGCCGAAACCGGTCGCCTCGGTGCGTCCAAGCGAGCCGCCCATGCCGACGGGCTTGCCGGTAATGACGCCGGGATAACGGCCGCCCGCGATGGTTTCATATTCGTCCAGCATCCACAGCATATGCTGTCCGTTGGTCATTACATCGGGCGCGGGCACGTCGAGATTGGGTCCCACCTGACTGTAAAGAGCGCGCATATATCCGCGGCACAGCCGTTCCTGCTCGGCAAGGGACATGGCCGGCGGATCGCAGACCACGCCGCCCTTTGCGCCGCCCAGGGGAATGTCCACAACGGCGCACTTCCATGTCATCCACATTGACAGCGCGCGCACGGTGTCCGCCGTCTCGTGCGGATGGAAGCGGATGCCGCCCTTTGCCGGGCCCCTGGCGTCGTTGTGCCTGATGCGGTAGGCCTGAAACACCTTTGTCCCGCCGGCGTCCATTTTAACCGGAATGGTGAAATGAAACTCCCTCATAGGCCGGCGCAGTAAATCACATACGCTCTGATCAAGACCTAAAGTCCGCGCTACCTTGTCAAACTGGATTTGCGCGTTTTCAAATGGATTGTATGATGTCTTTGTCATAAATATCTCTCCTTTTAGAATCGAAAGGAAGCTTTTTTAACTTCCTGCCGGAAGTCTTCGCCTTTAATTTCAATGGTATGACACATTTCGTAGAGGCGCGAACGAAGGCGCGTGTCTATACGGTCCGTCAGCGTTTCCTCTCCCGTTTTTTCCGGATCGTCCAGAAAGTTTGAAGTAAA
>JAIRVC010000319.1 GCA_031254095.1 Acidobacteriota bacterium | reverse complement strand
ATTTTGTTGAAAAAGGCAGCCAATATCGCGAAAGGTTCCGGCGAACCGAACAAAAACAAGGTTGCCAAGGTATCCATGAAAGACGTAAAGGAGATCGCGCAGCTCAAGATGCCCGATCTGAACGCGGCGGATCTTGACGCCGCTGTAAAAATCGTCATGGGTACAGCTCGCAGCATGGGCGTCGAGGTGGAATAAAACATTTTCGATTTTGATTTCCCATTTAATTTATAAAAATAAGCCTTGCGGTTTTATAAGGCGCAAAGCGTGTTAAATCGTAAATTAAATGAGAAGTCGAAAACTGAGTGATGGGGTATTGCAATGTCTAAGGCGGGAAAAAATTACGTGAAGGCTGCCGGTGAGCGGGATAGCGGCAAGCTGTACAGACTGGGTGAGGCGGTATCTCTGGTTCAGAAAATCGCCTATGCAAAGTTTGACGAAACGGTTGAGATTTCAATGAAACTTGGAGTCGATCCAAGGCATGCCGACCAGATGGTTCGCGGAACCGTGGTGTTGCCTAACGGGCTTGGAAAGAGCAAGCGCGTTGCGGTGATAGCTTCCGGAGAAAAAGTGAAGGAAGCGCAGGATGCCGGTGCGGAAGAAGTTGGCGGCGAGGATATCGTTGAAAAGATTGCGGGCGGATGGATGGATTTTGACGCCGTGGTAGCGACTCCCGATCTTATGCGCAGCGTCGGCAAACTGGGCAAGGTGCTTGGCCCCCGCGGCTTAATGCCTAATCCAAAAACCGGAACGGTGACTTTCGATGTCGCCAAGGCGGTTAAGGAAATAAAGGCTGGCAAGGTGGAGTTCCGTGTTGACAAAACCGGAATCATTCACGCGCCGTTTGGCAGGGTACGGTTTGAAGAAAAAAGTCTGATTGAAAATGCCAGGGCTTTAATTGACGCGGTGATTCGTGCAAAACCGGCGAGCAGCAAGGGAAAATACGTAAGGAGCATCTCGATTTCCTCCACTATGGGGCCGGGAATCTGGGTGGATGAAACTTCAATTGCGGCTTCCGCTTAAAGGAAACGCTGAGTAACGCTGATTAATTCGGCATTTCCTAAGGATTTTTTTATGAATAAAGTGGAAAAACAGCAGACGGTAGATTCTCTGAACGAGCAGTTCAAGGTTCTCGACAGCGCGTTCCTTATAAATTATGAGGGAGTAAAGGTTGTCGATATCACCGATATACGAAACAAGATCAGGGGAATCGACGGAAGCTATGTGGTTCTGAAAAACACCTTGGCGAAGCGGGCTGCCAAAGGAACGAAGCTTGAACAGCTTGATTCCTTTTTTCAGGGGCCGACCGCGGTGGCGTATCATCCCAAGGATGTCGTAGGTTTTGCAAAGCTTTTGACGGAAATCGGCAAAAGCAATCCAAAATTTGAATTCAAGGCAGCGTTGGTCGAAGGCAAGGTTGCTTCAGTGAGCGAAATCAAGGCTCTTGCATCTATGCCTTCAAGAGAGGTGATGTTGAGTAAGTTGGTCTTCCTCCTCAAAGCGCCTTTACAGCAGCTTGCTACGGTTCTGAAAGCTCCGTTGCGGGATTTGAGCCTGACTTTGAAGCAGGTTCCGAAGTAGGAGTTCAAACGAATTCAGCAATTCATCTCTACCAATAACAGGAGTATATGATGGCGATTACAAAAAACGAAGTAATGGAATGGATTGATCAGGCTACGATGCTGGAAATATCCGATCTGGTTAAGGGCTTGGAAGAAAAATACGGCATTACCGCTGCCGCGGCTATGCCTATGATGGCCGTTGGAGCGGCCGCCACAGGCGGTGAAGCGGCCGCCGCCGAGGAGAAAACGGAATTCGACGTTATCCTGGCAAATGTCGGCGACAAAAAGATCAATGTGATCAAGGTTGTACGTGAAGTAACCAGCCTGGGGTTGAAGGAAGCCAAAGATCTGGTTGAAGCCGCTCCCAAGCCGATCAAGGAAGGCATTCCCAAGGAAGAAGCCGAGTCCATCAAGAAGAAGTTTGAAGAAGCCGGCGCGACTGTGGAAATTAAGTAGGCGCGGTATTGCAAAGAACGCATGTTTATGCGCGCTGAACGGCCGTGGGTTTTTCAGCGCGCAGGCTGTTTTTCCGGGTATGAGTCCGTTAGGGAAATACTGATTAATCAGTATTTCCTTTGTTCCGGCGGATCAGGCGCAAAGCTAATCCGTATTATTGTTTAACGGTAAAAAATAATAATGATGCGGATTAACCCCATTTGAGGGCAGGGTGCACAGACCTTCAGATCCGGGGATACCGATGAAGCAATTCTTATGCTCTCAGGAGGGTAGGGGGATAAGTGTGTCTCCCGTTCTCTATCCTGACAGCCATGTCTTTTCCCTACATTACAACGTAAACGTAATTGTGCTTTTTCTTTTCGAGGTATTACCCTAATGACCAATATCAGTACTTCGAATGTGTATAGAGACCGGGTGGATTTTGCCAAGATCCACACCAGCATTCCTATTCCGAATTTGATCGAAGTTCAGCGGAAGTCCTATCACCGTTTTTTGCAGATGGACGTGCCTGCGTCCGAGCGTGAGGACGCGGGATTACAGGCTGTTTTTAATTCCGTTTTTCCGATCAATGACTTCCGCGGCGCCTCGTCGCTGGAGTTTGTGGATTATTCCATCGGAAACTGGCAGTGCAAATGCGGTCATCTAAAGGGCTTGGATTACCTGCGCGCGACCTGCGCCGAATGCCGCAAACCTATTATCAACAGCCCGTATAATCCTGAACCCGGAATTTGCCGGCATTGTGGCGCTAAGAACGACATTGAAAACCCACCCTGCGAATACTGCGGCAGCACGGTTGACCTTAACGCGAAATACACGGTTGAGGAATGCCAGGAACGCGGGATGACTTTTGCCGTTCCATTGAAAGTGACCGTGCGCCTTACCGTTTGGGATAAAGATGCCGAAACGGGCGGTAAAACAATCCGTGACATGAAAGAGCAGGAAGTCTATTTTGGCGACATACCTCTTATGACGGCAAACGGCACTTTCATAATAAACGGAACCGAACGCGTAATCGTCAGCCAGCTTCACCGCTCCCCCGGCGTTTTCTTTGAATCCAACTCGGGGCGGTCGTTTATTCTGGCAAAGATTATTCCGTATCGCGGTTCCTGGGTTGAATTTGAATTCGATCAGAAAAACCTGCTATACGTGCGCATTGACCGGAAAAGAAAATTCCTCGCGACCACTTTTCTGCGTGCGCTGGCAAAAGCGAAAGAAGGCGCTGATAAGCAATACGAGGATACCGACGAAAATATTTTGCGGAAGTTCTACTATCCGGTGATCATGAGTTTTAAAGACGGCGCGCTTTATCGGACGCCGGGACGCGACCTTATCGAAACCGAAGCGGCATATGAGATCAGGGATCCAAAAGGGAAGAACGTTCTTGTCGCCAAGGGGCAGAAAATTTCCGAAAGGCTGTACAAATCGCTTGTCGGCGCGGGTGTCAGGGAAATCCAGATTGAGCCGGCGATGCTGGAGGACGCCCTGTCGATTTCTGAAGTGATCGACAGGGAGACAGGAGAAATCCTTGTTGAATCAAATTGCGCAGTGACCGCAAGTACGTTTACTTCGCTTGCCGCCACAGGCAGTAACTCGCTGGAAGTGTTTTTCCCCGAGCGGGATGATACGGGATCAATTATCTCCCAGACATTGAGAAAAGACAGCATCAAGTCAAAATCAGATGCGCTGATCGAAATCTACCGCAAACAGCGGCCGGGCGATCCGCCGACGATTGAAACCGCGACCACGCTGTTTGAAGGAATGTTCTACGATCCCAGGAAATATGATTTTTCAAAGGTCGGAAGATTAAAGTTTAACATTAAACTCGGCCTCGAAACTCCTCTTGAACAAAGAACTTTAGAGACAGAAGATTTTTATTCAGTTATTAACTACGCTCTGAAACTGCCTAGAAGTATCGGCAGCATTGACGACATTGACCACCTTGGCAACCGCCGGGTGCGCGCCGTTGGCGAACTGCTTGAAAATCAGTTCCGCATCGGACTTGTGCGCATGGAGCGAGCCATCAAGGAAAAGATGTCGGTACATCAGGAAATGACTACGGCCATGCCGCACGACCTGATCAACGCCAAACCGGTTATGGCGTCCATACGCGAATTTTTCGGCAGCAGCCAGTTGTCGCAGTTCATGGATCAGACGAATCCTCTTTCGGAAATTACGCACAAACGCCGCCTGTCGGCTCTCGGGCCGGGCGGTTTGAGCCGCGAGCGCGCCGGATTTGAAGTCCGCGACGTGCATCCGACGCACTACGGGCGCATCTGCCCGATTGAGACGCCGGAAGGCCCGAATATCGGTTTGATTTCTTCGCTTAGCTGCTTTGCCCGCATCAACAAATACGGCTTTATTGAATCGCCGTATCGAAAGGTCAAAGACGGGCGGGTGCTGGATTTTGTCAATATCATCTTTCCGGGCGATACGTCGTTTAAGGTCGGCGAGCAGGTGGAAAAAAAGACTGTGGATAAGGAAAACCAGCGCTGCGAGTCGGCCGGCAAACGCCCCGCCGAATACGATCCATTTTCTTTCTATAAGACGGCGTGGGACGCTGAGGAGTATTCAATCGCGCAGGCAAACGCCGAAATTAGCGAGGATGGAACGATCATTCATGATCGCGTCAACGCGCGTAAATCCGGCGACTTTATTCTGTCGGAACGTAAAAGCGTGGAATTTATTGATGTTTCTCCAAAACAGCTCGTCAGCGTCGCGGCAAGCCTGATTCCGTTCCTGGAACACGACGATGCCAACCGCGCTCTGATGGGTTCCAACATGCAGCGCCAGGCGGTGCCGTTGCTGCGAACAGACGCGCCTTATGTCGGGACAGGCATGGAGTACATTACTGCAAAAGATTCCGGCGCCGTGGTTACATGCAGGCGTTCCGGCGTGGTTGACAGCGTGGACGCCACGCGCATTATTGTCCGCGCCGAGGGAGAAAGCGAAAGCGGAAAAGCTTCAAAGGACGCGGGCGTTGATATTTACACTCTGACGAAGTTCAAGCGATCCAATCAGAATACATGTATAAATCAAACGCCGCTTGTGAATAAAGGCGACTTTGTCATCAGCGGACAGGTGCTGGCCGACGGGCCCTGCACCGAAAAAGGCGAACTCGCGCTTGGACGCAATGTGCTGGTGGCTTTTATGCCATGGCGCGGATACAACTTTGAGGACGCTATTCTTGTCAGCGAAAGGCTGGTTAAGGAAGACGCCTATACGTCGATCCACATAGAAGAGCTTGAGATTGAGGCGCGTGACACAAAGCTGGGGCCGGAGGAAATTACGCGCGACATTCCAAATGTCAGCGACGCCAGCCTTCGCGATCTTGATGAAAGCGGCATTATTCGCATCGGCGCGAAAGTGCGCCCGGGCGACGTTCTGATCGGAAAAGTCACGCCCAAGGGCGAAACGCAACTTTCGCCTGAAGAAAAACTGCTACGTGCCATCTTCGGCGAAAAAGCGGGCGAGGTGCGCGACGCGTCGCTTGTAACCCCTCCGGGCATTGAGGGTACAGTTGTTGACGTTAAGATTTTTTCGCGCAAGGGCGTTCCAAAAGATGAACGCGCAAAGCAGATTGAAAAGGAACAGCTCGACAAGATGGAAAAGGATCTTAACGACGAGATCCGCATCATCAGGGAAGAGCGCAACAAAAAACTGATCGGCATCCTTTCCGGAGAGGTTCTGCTCGACGACATTCAGTCAAAATCCGGAGATTCGCTCAAAAAAGGCGTCAAGTTGACGAAGTCTTTATTGCAGGGACTCAGTTCCACGGATCTTAACAAGGTCAAGAACGACTTCAAATCTGAAAAAGAAGGAAAAATTTACGAAAACATCAAGAAGCTTGATGAAAAAACCGACAAGCAGATTCAGAAACTGAAGGAGATGCACGAAGAGCAGAAGGAAAAGCTGAATCGCGGCGACGAGCTTCCTCCCGGCGTTATAAAGATGGTCAAGGTATATGTGGCGATGAAACGCAAGCTTTCCGTCGGCGACAAAATGGCCGGACGGCATGGCAATAAAGGCGTCATCGCGCGTATTCTGCCTGAAGAAGACATGCCCTATATGCCGGACGGCACGGCGGTTGAGATCGTGCTTAATCCGCTCGGCGTTCCTTCCCGTATGAATGTCGGGCAGATTCTTGAGACGCACCTCGGCTGGGCGGCAAGGGAACTTGGGCTTTATTTTTCGACGCCTGTTTTTGACGGCGCGTCTGAATTTGAAATCAAGGGAATGCTACGCCAGGCCGGACTGCCTGAAAGCGGCAAGGTCGATCTGTATGACGGCATGACCGGCGAAAAATTTGATCACCAGGTGACGGTTGGATACATCTATATTCTGAAACTGTCGCATCTTGTTGACGACAAAATTCACGCGCGGAGCATCGGGCCGTACTCGCTGATTACGCAGCAGCCTTTGGGCGGCAAGGCGCAGTTCGGCGGGCAGCGGTTCGGAGAAATGGAAGTCTGGGCGCTGGAAGCCTACGGAGCGGCACATATTTTACAGGAATTGCTGACGGCAAAGTCCGACGACATTCAGGGGCGAACCAAGATATACGAAGCCATTGTAAAAGGCGAGTCTCAATTTACGCCCGGCATTCCGGAGTCGTTTAACGTGCTTATACGCGAACTGCAAAGTCTCTGTCTGGATGTGGAGCTGATTCAGAAACAAAGGGCCATGCTTCGCGGATCCGATCAAAAAGAGGAACGCGCGGAAGCCGAACCGATTGCGGAGCCCGTAGAATAATCGTAAGGGAACCTCGAATTCATGAAATATTTAACCAACGCATAAGGAAACGCTGATGAGAAGTTTTAAAGATGTGGTAGAAAAATCGGATTTGAGTACGAATTTCGACAGCATCCGCATAAGTCTGGCGTCGCCTGAAAAGATACGGGCGTGGTCGCGCGGGGAAGTCACCAAACCGGAAACGATCAACTATCGCACTTTCAAGCCGGAAAAGGACGGTCTGTTCTGCGCCCGGATTTTCGGACCTGTCGCGGACTGGGAATGCCTCTGCGGCAAGTACAAACGTATGAAATATCGCGGCGTGGTCTGCGACAAATGCGGCGTTGAAGTTACTTTGGCCAAGGTGCGTCGCGAGCGGCTGGGACATATAGAACTTGCCGCGCCCTGTTCGCATGTCTGGTTTTTCAAGGGACTTCCCAGCCGCATCGGGCATCTTCTGGATATCAGCCTGCGCGATCTTGAGCGCGTGCTATATTTTGAAGCCTATGTGGTGGTTGACCCCGGAGAAGCGCCGGTTAAACGGGGCGAGCTTTTAAACGAAGATAGATACCGCGCCCTTTTTTTGGACTTCCCGGGAAAATTCCGGGCGATGATGGGCGCGGAGGGGATCAAGGAGCTTTTAAAGCAGGTTGACGTCGAGCAGGTTGCGGACGAAATGCGCGGCGCCATGAAGAAGGAAACTTCTCAGCTTAAAAAGATGAAATACGCTAAACGGCTGAAAGTGCTTGACGCGTTCCGCAAATCCGGCAACAAACCCGAATGGATGATTCTTGACGTTATTCCGGTGATTCCGCCGGAGTTGCGGCCGCTGGTTCCGCTGGATGGCGGACGCTTTGCTACTTCCGATCTGAACGACCTTTACCGCCGCGTCATTAACCGGAATAACCGGTTGAAAAAACTAATTGAACTCCGCGCGCCTGAAGTCATCATCCGCAACGAAAAACGGATGCTTCAGGAAGCCGTGGACGCCATGTTCGACAACGGCCGGCGCGGGCGCGTCCTTCGCGGCGCCAATAATCGGCCGCTCAAGTCGCTGAGCGATACACTGAAAGGAAAGAATGGACGTTTCCGGCAGAACCTGCTGGGCAAACGCGTGGATTATTCCGGCCGTTCCGTGATTGTCGTCGGCCCGGAATTGAAACTTCATCAGTGCGGTCTCCCCAAAAAGATGGCTTTGGAGCTGTTTAAGCCCTTTATTTACAACAGGCTGGAAAAAGACGGCCATGCCGCGACGGTCAAAGGCGCCAAAGAAATGGTGGAGCGCCAGGAATCGGTGGTCTGGGACATTCTTGAAGAGGTAATTCAGGATCATCCGGTGATGTTGAACCGCGCTCCGACGCTGCACCGATTGGGCATCCAGGCCTTTGAGCCCGTGCTGGTCGAAGGCAAGGCCATTAAGATTCCGCCGCTGGTTTGCGCCGCGTTCAACGCCGATTTTGATGGCGACCAGATGGCCGTGCATATTCCGCTTTCTCCGGAAGCGCAGATAGAGGCTTCCGTGCTTATGCTGAGTAGCCATAACATACTGTCGCCGGCTAACGGTCAGCCTATCGCCATTCCCAGCCAAGACATAGTACTCGGTTGCTATTACCTGACAAAGGCAAGGCGTGGAACCATGGGCGAAGGCAGGTCTTTTGGAACATACGACGAAGCGATGTTCGCTTTTGAAAACGGCGTGGTGGAGCGTCTGACGCCTATTCGCTACCGCTACACCGGGGCTCTCATGGATCTGACTACGCAGTATGACGATCAGGCCGTTATGCGCGCGGAAGTGCGCGATGTGGAAAACGAATTTATCGATACCACTATCGGCCGGTTGATCTTTAATTCGGTTTTGCCCGAAGGCATTCCTTTTGTGAACGGGCTGATGAAAAAGAAAGGGTTGCAGCAACTGGTCAACTACTGCTACCTGAACTTCGGAATTGAAGCCACCGTTTCCATGCTGGACGATCTGAAAAATCTCGGTTTCCTGCACGCGACAAAAGCGGGCATCTCCATCGGCATTGACGATCTGGTTGTACCCGACAACAAGGCCGGTTTGGT
>JAIRVC010000309.1 GCA_031254095.1 Acidobacteriota bacterium | reverse complement strand
CACTATCAACGCCCTTGCCCTGCAAAACGCGCTGGAAAACATCAACGTTTTTACCCGCGTTCTCTCCGCTATTGAAATGAAAGAAGTCGCCGAGCCGTTTATCCGCCGGCGCGCAATCCGCCACCTGGAAAAAGGACGGATCGTCATTTTCGCCGCCGGCATCGGCCAACCCTATTTTTCGACAGACACAGCCGCCGCCATGCGTGCAATGGAAGTAGGGGCGGAGGTTATTCTAAAAGCTACCAAGGTTGACGGCATCTACGATTCCGACCCCAAAAAAAATCCTTCGGCGGTTCTATTCAGGGAACTTACATATGGGGACGTTCTGGAAAAAAACCTGCAAGTGATGGATACTACCGCTGTTGCGCTATGTAAGGAGAACGGCCTTCCCATCATAGTTTTTAACCTGCTCCGCCGCGGCAATATACGTGATGTGGTGATGGGTTCTGAAATCGGCACCATTGTGACGGCGTAGGCGGCCGCCTTGCGGCGGCCAGTGATCAGTGATCAGAAAAACCGGGTTAATCAGTACTGCTTCTTTAATTAGGAGTTTCAGCCATGACAGTCCGTGAAATACTTGAGAACGCAAAAAAAGGGATGGATAAATGCATTGATGATTTACAACGCAGTCTTGGGGCGATTCGTACGGGGCGGGCATCGGTCGGCATTCTAGACAATGTTCAGGCCAGTTACTATGGAACGCCGACGCCGTTGAACCAGATGGCTTCACTCTCGACGCCCGATTCGTCTACGATTGTGATTCAGCCCTGGGATACTTCAACGATCTCAGCTATTGAAAAAGCTATACTGACTTCGGATCTGGGTCTGAATCCGACCAATGACGGCAAAGTCGTGCGTTTGCCGATTCCGCCGCTGACAGGCGAGCGCAGAAAACAACTGGCTAAATCCGTAGGACAAATCGGCGAACAGCATCGCGTGGCAGCCCGCCAGGTGCGCCAGGAAGCCAATAACGCGCTTAAAACGGCGCTCAAAGACAAGCAGCTCTCCGAGGACGAGGAAAAAGACGCTTTAAAGAAGGTGCAGGATCAGACAAACGCCTGCATTGAAAAGATCGACGGCCTGCTGAAAAAGAAAGAGACGGAAATTCTGGAAATATAACTCAGTGGCTAGTCGCTAGCCGCTAGTGACTGGAAAAAGCAAAATTGTAAGCCATTGCTGATTCAAAAACTAGCCACTCGCCACTGGTCACTAGCCACAAACTGGAGATGTTCGATGATTGCTGCAACGCAGATTAAACGTGGAATGACCATAAAAATGAACAACGAACTGTACCGCGTGTTTTCATTCCAGCATGTCACGCCCGGAAACTGGCGCGGAATGGTGCAGACCAAACTTAAATCGTTGAAATCGGGGTCGATCATCGAACACAGGTTCCGATCCGAAGACCGGTTGGAGCGGGCTTTCCTGGAAACTCATGAGGTTGAATATCTTTACGCTGATGGGAATGACTACTACTTCATGAATATGGAAACTTACGAGCAGTTCAGCCTTCCGGCCGATACGCTCGAAGATTCCATTCCGTACATGGTTCCAAATATCAGGATGAAGATTGAGTTTTATGAAAACAAGCCGATGGGCGTTGAGCTTCCGTCTTCCGTTGAACTTCGCGTGGTTTCCACGGAACCCGGATTGCGCGGCGCCACAGTCAGCAATGTAAACAAGCCGGCCACAATGGAAACGGGCCTTGTGATTCATGTTCCTCCTTTTGTGAACGAGGGTGAACTTATTCGCGTGGATACCGGCGAAGGGAAGTACATGGAGCGCGTGAAAAGTTAACCCGCCGTGAACCATCTTTGGGGTAATTTCTGAAGTGACGTTACAGGCAAGGAAACGTTTGCCGCTAGCTGCTTAAAAGTGAGAGGGAATCAATGAAAGAATTTACCCAGAGCCTTCGTTTGTCTCCCAGCGAGATTCCCAATCGGATTTACGGCGTTGATAACTGGAGCGGCGGCTATTTCGGCGTAAGCGAACATGGCTGTCTTACCGTACATCCCACGCGCAATCCGCTCATGGGCATTGAGATCACTTCTCTTGTGCAGATGCTGGCGCAGCGCAAGGTGACGCCTCCATTCCTTTTGCGTTTTCCCCAGATACTTGATACGCGCATAAAAGAACTGCACGAAGCATTCCGCAATTCCATTGCCGAATACAACTATGGCGCGCGCCATTGCGCGGTTTTCCCTATGAAGGTAAACCAGAAAAAGAGCGTTGTGGAGCGGCTTATGGCCGCCGGACACAGATATGAATACGGGCTTGAGGTTGGAACAAAAGCCGAACTCGCGGCGGCGCTGACGATTTCCATGCATCCGAACGCTCTTTTGATCTGCAACGGCGTCAAGGATCGCCGCTACCTGGAATGGGCGATGCAGGCGTCTAAATTGGGCAAAAAACCGGTGCTGGTCATGGAGGAGGTTTCCGACCTGATCAAAATAGCCGAGGTTTCCAATTCCCTTGGAATTCATCCGACCCTTGGCATACGTGTGCGCGTTTTTTCGCGCGGGGCGGGGAAGTGGGAGGAATCGGGCGGCGAAACCTCAAAATTCGGCATTAACACCATGCAACTGCTTGACTGCCTCAGGATGGCTTCCGACCGTGAAATGGGACGTCAGCTCAAAATGCTGCATTTTCATATAGGTTCCCAGATTACCGATATCCGCCGCATCAAGAACGCCATCAAGGAAGCGGCGCGCGTCTACGCAAAAGTTTGCAAAATGGGTTTTCCCGTTGAATACCTTGATGTTGGAGGCGGGCTCGGGGTTGATTACGACGGGAGCCGAACCGCGTCCGATTGCAGCGTCAATTACACCATGCAGGAATTCGCCAACGACATCGTCTACACGATCAGCGAGATCTGTCAGTCTGAAAACGTGCCGCCGCCGACGATTATTACCGAAAGCGGCCGGGCGATAGTGGCCCACCATTCGCTGTTTGTCACGAATGTCATCCGTATGCTTAATCCCGGGCTTGGCGGTTCGGAACTTGATCCTTCCATGGTTGATTCCGAAGTGGTGCGCGAGTTATGGGACATATACAATGATATTAATCCCAAAAACTTCCGCGAGTATTACCACGACGCGTTGCACCACCGCGAAGAACTGCAATCGCTGTTCAACCTTGGTTACATGAATCTCCAGAACCGCGCACAGGGCGAATGGATGTTCTGGGAGATTTGCCGCAAGGCGATAAAGTTCTCGCGTTCCATGAAGGAACGGCCGGAAGAGTTCATCGATCTTGAAAATATTCTAGCCAGCAAGTACATCTGTAACTTTTCAGTTTTTCAGTCCACCCCCGACAGTTGGGCGCTGGATCAACTTTTCCCGATTGTCCCGCTTACGCGCCTTACCGAGGAACCAACGGTGCAGGCAACGCTCTGCGATATTACCTGCGACTCCGATGGACAGATCGACAAGTTTGTTGATCTGCGGGATGTCAAGCAGGCGCTTGAGCTTCACAGTGTAAATTCCGACCCGTACTACCTTGCGATCTTTCTTGTTGGCGCTTACCAGGAGTCTCTCGGAATGAACCACAACCTGCTTGGTTCGCCAAACGAGGCGCATTTTCTGATAGACGATACGGGACGCCCGCATATTGACAAAATCGTGAGAGGGGCGTCGCTCAGCCAGGTGCTGGAGTTGGTCGGCTATCAACCAAAGGATCTGATGGAAAATCTCCGTCAGATGACACAAAAAGCCGGGGCGCAGTCAAAGCTTTCCGCGGAGGAGCGTGAAGCCCTCTGCGCGTCCTACGAATCGACGCTGGGCAGCTATACCTACTTGGAAGATTAAAAATCCCCGCCCGACGGGGATTTTTAATTCCTTGCCGGCGGCTTGTGGATTGCCGCCGGCAAGGTTCTCTAATGAAACATCAACACTCTACCCAAGCTTGCCCTTGGACTGGAGCACGTCGGCGACGTTTTTCATGCCCATCTTTTCGAGCGTCGCGCGTGTGGGATAACTGTTGTCCGGGTTCCAACCTTCAAATTTGTAGAAGCGTGTCTTGAAATCTTCAAACTTGGCCCGGTCAAACACTCTGCCTTTTCCGTTGGAATATGTCCACTCCCCGTTAATGATCATCGGCTGCATACTTCCGTTTGTCGGCTGTTCGTACATGTAGTCGGGAAAAACTTCCATGGCTTTGTTGCGTCCCTGAATATTCCAGATGGCGCGGTCGAGCGTGTAGATTTTGTGCCCGATTTCCATGCAGTCGGCAAAGGTTTTGTTCTGGCCGGTGATCGCGTTCCAGAATCTGGGCTCGGCTTGCGGCGTCGCGCCCCGGCGGTCGGCGGTGTTGTTTGTGATGCACTGCGGCCAGCGCCAGCCGCAGAAACCCATTCCGTGCCAGAACTTTTCATAATGCTTGACCCAGGCCGTCAGCTTGAGCTTGGAATCGGCG
>JAIRVC010000274.1 GCA_031254095.1 Acidobacteriota bacterium | reverse complement strand
AAAAGATGATTTACGGCGAATTTTTCGGATCGCTGATCACCGGCCGCCGGCCGCCGCGAGGCGGCTGCCATGTCGCTTCCGTGGCTCGCCGTATTGCGCTTCACCAAATGGAGTATGCTTATGCAAGCAGTACAAAAAGTCAACGAAAAAACCCGTTGATTTAAAGAAGAACGCGCTTCTCTCTTGCTTTTCCCTTCAATAATTTCTATGATTTACGTTTTTGCCGACCCGCTGCCTTTGCGTTTTACAGGCAGACTTGTAAATTCGGCCAAAGGAAATACTGATTAAAAACGCTGACTAACCAAGGAAAACGGAGATCCCAGCATAATGAAAAGGACGTATCAACCCAATAACAGAAAACGGAGAAAAGTGCACGGCTTCCGCGAACGGATGTCCACCAAAAGCGGCCGGCTGGTGCTTAAACGCAGACGCGCCAAAGGACGCAAAAGGCTTACGGTAAGCGGCTAAGGAAACGCCAATACAATGACTGTGCGGGATAAAGCCCAGGGCGCACGAACCTTATCCGACCGTTGTCCCATAACGGACGAAATACCGGCGGATGGGGCAGTGAATGCCGCGCGGCGCGGCTGCTCGCCGGCACAGGCGTTTAACCGGCGTTTGACCGGCGCGGCCTCTGAAAAATTCCCGCGTTCCATCCGGATCGTTCATTCTTCAGACTACAAGGCGCTCTATAAAACCGAACGTAAAATTTATTCGTCACATTTTGTGCTATACAGCCGCGTAAATACCCTTGGTCGTTCAAGGCTTGGAATCACGGCGTCCCGCAAAGTCGGGGGCGCGGTTGTGCGGAATCGGGTGAAGCGTCTGTTTCGGGAGATATTTCGTAGACATCTCAATCAAATCCCGGACCGTTTCGATATCGTAGTCAACGCGAAATCCGGCTGCGGCGGCGCCGGTTATGAGGATCTGCGGGCGGAATTTCTAACGGCCGTAAAAAAGCTGGTCGCCCGGCATTCCGGATAAATCTCATGCGCAAAATTAACAAAGCTGTGGGGAAAATCGACATTGCCGCCATAGCCGCGTTGAAATTTTATAAGCGTTTTATTTCGCCCTGTCTGCCCCATGCCTGCCGGTTTGAGCCGACCTGTTCCGTCTACATGCGTGAGGCCATCGAACAGAAGGGATTCGTCATAGGAATTTCACTGGGCCTGCGCCGCCTGCTTAAATGCCATCCTTTTCATAAAGGCGGGTTCGATCCCGTCGTATAGGCGATATTTAATTATGATGGACAAACGTTTTGTTCTGTTTATTATCCTGACGTTTCTGGTTTTTATCGGGTTTCAGTATCTTGCTCCGAAAAATCAGACGCCGGTTCCTCCGCCGCCGGCCGCGCAAACCGAATATCCGGCCGCGGCACCGGCTGACGCAACTCCAGCGCCGGCCGCGGCTGAAAACGGCGCGGCGTCCGGCGATGAAAACGACGGACAGTCAGACACGAAAGCCGCCGCGCAGAAGATCGTCATCGACGGCGGCCTTTACAGGGCTGTCATTGACAACCGCGGAGGCGTGCTGACAAGCTGGGAACTCAAGGACTACCTGACCACAAGAACAGGCAAAAATGAACAGAGCCGCGTTTTTGACATGATTGCGGGCGCTTCCCGGAACGAAGGATTATATCCGGGCGCGCTGATGCTGCAAGACGACGCGGCGACCGCGACAGCGAACAACGAATACTATCAGGTAACAATCGAAGGCGCTGAATCGGCGGCCGCGGAAATGCTTTCTCCGCCGGTCGCGGTAAAGCTCACGCTGACGCGCGGCGATCTGCAAATCGAAAAGACCTGGCGCTTTGACGATGACAATTACACCGCGTCCCTTTCAATAAGCGCAACCAGAGCGGGAAAACCCCTTGAAGGACGCTTTTTCCTTGGCGAGGATATCGGACCCGAAGCGGAACACCTGGTTTCCAGCAGAAACGCCGGGCTGAAGTCCGTATATTTTTCAGGCGGCAAGGTGCGCCGGGAATCGCCGCCCAAAGATCCGCAGGAACCGAAAAGGCTTGAGGGAGACGTGCGCTGGGCCGGAATTGACGTGCAGTATTTCAGCATGGTCGCAATTCCGAAATATCCGCTTCCATGGTTCAACATTCAGACAACGCATCTGAGGCAAACCAGCATTGACGGAAAAGAAATCGAACGCAATCTGCTGAAAGTCATGTTGCCGTTAAACTCCGGCGCATCCGGCGGCGAAGCGGATTACAAACTTTATATCGGGCCAAAGAAGCAGGAAAATCTGCGGCTGCCGGGTTCAGTTGATCTCAGCGGCGTAATCGACTACGGCATGTTTTCCATTCTGGTTTATCCGCTGCTCGCCGCGCTGCGCTGGATTCACCAGCTCGCGCAAAACTATGGCGCGGCCATTATCATTCTTACGTTTGTGATTTCGCTGGTACTGTTTCCGTTGCGCCTCAAATCAATGCTTTCAATGAGGAAGATGTCGGCGATTCAGCCAAAAATCAAGGCTATCCAGGACAAGTATCGCCAGTATAAGGCGACCGACCCGCGGAAGCGTGAGATGAACCAGGAAGTCATGGCGCTGTACAAGGAACATGGCGTAAATCCGATGGGGGGCTGCCTGCCGCTGCTTATCCAGATGCCGCTGCTTATCGCTTTTTATTCGCTTCTGGCGTACACGATCGATCTGCGGCATGCCCCGTTTATCTGGTGGCTGCAGGATCTTTCGGTCAAGGATCCCTATTATGTCCTGCCGATTGCCATGGGACTGACAACGTTTATATCGCAGAAGCTGATGCCCATGTCCCCGACCACCGACCCGACACAGGCCAAGGTTATGATGATCATGCCGATCTTCCTTACCTTCATATTTCTTAACATGTCGAGCGGATTGAACCTCTATTTCTTTTGCAGCAACGTCTTCCAGATCGCGCTTCAGAAAATAGCGGAGCGGTGGATTCCGAAAGCCGCGCCGCAGGTTCCTGTGAAAGCAAAATCAAAGAAGGGCTAATAGGCTTTTCTATTTAGGCATTTCCTGAATGCGGCATTGGAGGGAACATCTTGGAAGAAGTCGTAAATTTCTGCGGAGATCTTCTAAACAGTCTCCAGATGGATCTGACGGTCGAAGGACGTGATGAAAACGGAGTTATTTATATCAACATCACGGGCAAGGATCGCGGCTGCCTTCTTTCCAATTCCGCCGCGCTCCTTGACAGCCTCGAATATCTGCTCAACAGGATTTTCCCCGCCGGCCGCGCGAAAGAAATAAAAAGAAAAGAAGAAGACGCTTTCGGCATTGAGGTTGATTCAGACAACTACAGGAAGCACAGGAAACTGGAACTTGAACTGCTTGCACGGATGGCGTCGCAAAAGGAGCTGACCACCAGCAAGCCGCGTACCTTGCAGCCGATGACGCCCAAGTAACGAAAAATCGTCCATCTCGCTC
>JAIRVC010000270.1 GCA_031254095.1 Acidobacteriota bacterium | reverse complement strand
CGCTCGGCGCGGACATTGTGATCCGGGGCGCGAACCTTGCCCCGCTTTACCAGTTGCTTGCCATCGAGCCCGCGGAACCCGCGCCGGAAATAAGTTTCGTTTGCGCGCCGGAAGGAAACGCGGAAGTCGGCGTTCTTAAACTGAGCGACGGCTGCCCGTTTCATTGCACGTACTGCGCCGCGCCGATGATGTGGAGCGGTTTTACGCCGCGCGGCCTAGACGAATGCGTTGAAAACTTCGAGCGTCTTGTCGCCGCGGGCGCGAATGACATTGCTTTTTACGACGACGCGCTGCTTTACCGCGCCGATGAGACGCTGCTGCCCTTTCTCGACGCGGTGAGCGCCGGAGCGGGCGGCCGCCGTCCGGTGCGATTTCATACGCCTAACGCGCTGAACGCGCGTTTTATGACGCCGAAGCTGGCCGGGCGCATGGTAAAGTCGGGCTTTGCCAGTTTTTTCCTGGGATTTGAAAGCGGCGCGCAGGTGTGGCAAGCGGCGACCGGCGGAAAAGTCACCGCCTGCGAATTTGAAGCGGCGGTAAATTATCTTCGCGAGGCGGGCGCTTCAGCGATATTCGCCTACATCCTCGCAGGACACCCGGATTCGGAGGCGCAGGAAGCGGAAAACTCAATACGCCTTGCCCAAAGCCTCGGCGTAAGAGTGATGCTATCCGAGTTTTCCCCGGTTCCCGGTACGGCTGACGCCCGAAAATGCGCGCCCTGGGCGGACCTTGACGAGCCGTTGTCGCACAACAAAACGGCCTTTGCCCTGCGCCGTTTGGGCGCCGGCCAACTGAACCGGCTCAAGGAGATGGCCCATAGAGGCAGTTCACAGCCATCTAACGGGCGGCGAGTGACCAGTGGTCAATGGAAGCAATATGAATTATCCTGAAATTGAAATCGATCCGGCCGATATCCGCATTGAGTTTGTGCGTTCGTCGGGACCCGGCGGACAGAATGTCAACAAAGTGGCGACGGCGGCGCAGCTCCGGTTCGATGCGGCTCATTCAAGGTCGCTCACGCCCGAAGTGCGTGAACGCCTGCTCAGGCTGGCCGGAAAGCGCGTAAACGCCGCCGGGGAAATCGTCATAGACGCCCGGCGCTACCGGACGCAGCAGCAGAATCGTGAAGACGCCATGCAGCGGCTGGTAAGGCTGATCGAAAAGGCAAGCGCTCCGCCGCAGATTCGGCGCAAATCCGCTCCTCCGCCCTCGGCAAATTTCAGGCGTCTCGACGAGAAAAAACGCCGCGCCGGCGTCAAAAAGCTTCGCGGCCGCGCGGATATGGATGACATGTAATTTGCGCTTAACAAGGAAACGCTGATTAAGAAGATTGATTCGGGAGCAGGGTATGCCGCTGATTTCATTGGCGATGATTGTAAAAAACGAGGAAGCCACGCTGGCGCACTGCCTGGAATCGGTCAGATTATTGGCCGATGAAATGATTGTAGTCGATACCGGCTCTACGGATGGAACCATTGACATTGCCAAAGGCTTCGGGGCGCAGGTGCATCATTTCAAATGGCGCGACGATTTTGCCGCCGCAAGGAACGAAAGCCTGAAGCGCTGCGGCGGCGATTGGGCGCTTATACTGGACGCCGACGAAGCCATCGACCGGCTGGATCATGAAAAAATAAGGAACGCCTGCCTGCGCCCTTTTGCGGACGCCTACGAAGTAACCAACCGCAACTACATGCACACGTCAACCACGCGTTCGCATGACATCGGGGCCGTCCCGAACAAGCCGGATGAACTGAATGACGCGGACAAACCGGCCTACAGCGAAGGCCGCGATCTGCCTTTTTATGCCGATATGGCCGGCAGTTTAAGGCTGGCAAGGATGTTTGACGGTCTGGCTTTCTCCGACAGGATCCACGAAACGCTTGGCAAGTCGCTGGTATCCCACGGAAAGACCATTAAACCGCTTGACGCGGTAATACATCATTATGGAACGCTGTTTAAGGAAAGGCTGGAGCACAAGGCGCCTTATTACCTTATGCTCGCCCGGCGGGAAGCCGATGAAAACCCGTCTGATGCGATGGTGCAATTTAATTTGCTGCAACAGGCGCTTGTTGCCAAGCAATGGGAACTGGCGCTGAAAACAGCCCAAACAAGCCTGAAATTGAGCGCTTCCGTGCATCCGCTTGTGTACTATGGAGCAGGCGTATCTCAGCAGCAATTGGGACGGCACAAGGACGCCATCCAGTATTTTGACGAGCTGCTCGGCAGGGATCCCCGACATGCCTTGTCCATACAAGCCAAGGGAGTATCAAAAGTCGCGCTTGGGGATTTTAATACGGGGCGCAAGCTCATATTAAAGGCGATAGAAATAAAGCCGGACAATATATCGGCGCATGTCAGCCTTGCGGAACTGGAGCTTGGTGTAAACAATTTTGACGCGGCCAGAAAAATAGCGCTGGCTGCCATAAACATATCTCCCAACGAACCGGCCATGTACAACCTCCTGGTGAAAATCGAACTTGCCCGGAACAACCACCTGCAAGCCGCGCAGGACGCGATGCTTGGCCTGCAAAAATGCCCAAGCGGCGGCGAAGGCCTGTGGCATCGTATTGCCGCCGTCTATTTAATTCAGGCCGGCGAGCGCAAAAATGCCGCGTCAATACTGGAAATGGGGCTGAAAGCCTTTCCGGATGATCCAAATTTAACGCGGTTGAAGGGAATGGTTTGATTGATGCGGGAGCATGAAATGACGGATTTGCAGAGTTTCGACAAACTTCTGTCCGAGTCCGAACCTCTGATAGAAAATTTGGATCATTTGCCATGGGAAACGGTTTCCGGGCTTTATTCACTGTATGGAGAATTGGCAAAATCCGCGACATCAAACATAAACAGAATTAATGCCGAAATAAGAGCGATCGTATGCGACAGGTGGGATAAAATATTAGAGCGGGTAGTTGATACTCTGCCTGATGATTTCTACGATAAAATCCCCGATAAGCCAAAATGTGTATTATCCCCCGCTTTATCTCCCGTAGCGGAAACAACAAACCCGATATGGATAAACGCGCATCTTCTAAAGGGAATAGGATTGTCGGTATATCTGCTTGCGAAAGAATTCGGCGCGCGCCCGACTATGCTTTTCGGAACAAAACCGGAAGATTACCCATTTTTATCAGTTCTGCCAGATTTGAAAATGGAATATTTAGAGCATGACCGCGAAATGGCGTATGCGGAATATGTAAAACAATATTACAGCCACATGCTTAAAAAATTTACGCGGATGGACGCTTTAATTTTTTATGGAATGTATCCGGCGACGCTTCTTTATCTTAATTCTTACCGTAAGTTTCGCCCTGACGGCAAAGTTTACTGTATGCTTGATATGAATAGCGACTGGATGAAGCGCATTCCCTGGGATGCCGTTGACATAAGAAAATTTGGAGAGCAGTGCGATGTTCTGGCTACGAGCTGCAGATATTTGCGGGATGAACTTAACCGCAATCCGAAAGTGAATTTCCCGTGCCGCTGGCTTCCTAACGCCTTTTATAATCCGACAGATATTGAAATCATCGCGGATTCAAATTATAAAGAAAATGTCATTTTAACAGTCGGCAGAATAGGCACATGGCAAAAAAACAGCGAGGAGCTGCTTATCGCGTTTGCCGGAGTTTCAAATAAGTTAAAAGACTGGATTTTGAAACTTGCCGGCCCGATTGAGCCGAAATTTAATGATTTCATTGAAAAATATTTCCATGCCCGTCCGGAATTAAGGAGCAGCGTAATATTTACAGGCGAAATTACAGATAAGTCAAAATTATATGACGAATACGCAAAGGCCAAAATTTTTATCCTGACATCAAGGGTTGAAGCGGCTCCGAATGTTTGTGTTGAAGCGTTACATCATGGCTGCAAATTCATCACCTCAAATATTGACCCGGCGGATGATATAACAAATTACGGCGAGTTGGGCGTCATATATAAATCGGGAGATATTAACGCTTTGTCTGATGCGCTTGTAAAATTATGCTCAAATTCGGACAAAGAAGAATTTGACAGGCACATCCCTAAAACGGCAGCTTACTCCGAAAAATATTTTAAATGGAATCGCAATATAAAAAAATTAAAATTTATGTTGTATGGCCTCTATAATGAGTGAATATGATGTTTTTTCGCAAGTTCCATAAAATTATCTTTGACGGGATCGTAGATATTTTTGGACATAAGGATATTTTTGTATGCAGTAAATATGGACTTATATGCCTTAAATCTCGGGACGCGCTGATCAAAGGGCGGTGTTCCGTGCATCTTGTGCTCCATATAGCGCAGCCATTTAAGCAACGCGTCCATCGACGCTAAATCCATTGCGCTGCTGGATTCAATTTCATAATTTACATCATTGAGGAAAAAATTGTATAAACAAAGCGGCACAGAATCTATTCCCAGCATCCCGGATTCCATAGCGAGCAGCGTTTCAATGAACATACTGTGGACTTTTAAATTAGAGGAGTGCAGATTTTTTACAACGGGATAATGATTAGTTATTAATAAATTTGCAATAAACATATGTAAATTTATTAAATTATTTTCTTTGGAAATGTTCAGGCATTCAATGTAACCCTTCAATACGTCGACAATTGTGTCGTCGCTGAAATTAACGGCTTTATTGTCAACTCTGTATGTATACACAGAAGATTTTATAGCATAAAATTTACCGGATGCAATCATTGCTTTTATCATAAAAGGCGCATCCTGAAACCTTTTATATTCCGGAAAGCATATGTCGTTTTCCGTCAACATATTTCTATTAAACAGAAATCGCTGATAAAAGAACGGATATTGATATTTGCCGTATTCTATAAATCCTTCATTGGCAAATGCGTACGGGTATTCCAGATATTGCGTTTCTCCGTTTTTATATGCACTTAACGAGCCGCCGCACACCAGAGCATTGTTAAGCTTTGCGTTAGTATACAATTCCAATAAGCTATTTTCAGACGGATACCAGTCATCAGGATCCATGAATATTACAAATTCGCCATTAGCAATATTCAATCCTTCATTCCGTGAAAAACCAGCGCCGCGGTTTTCTCTTGAAATAACAACAATTCTCGAATCTCTTTTTTCGTACTCCCGCAGTATTTCCAGGCAATTATCCAGGGAGCCATCGTTTATACATATGATTTCAATATTTATCAGCGTTTGAGTTATCACGCTATCCATACACTGCCGCAAATATTGCTCAACGTTATATATTGGAATAATAACAGAAACTGCCGGTTTTATTTTATCAAGCGTATTCGTCATTAAAACATATTCTTCAAATTTTTATTGACGTGGTTTTCACGACGCGCCGCAGCCCATATATAACGGCGCATTTAAACCTGTCGCTGGCGCACATTCGGCGTTCCCGGCAAATCCTTCCGGCTTTGCCATTACCGTTTAACACAAAAATAAACTTCGCCAGCCGCGCCATTGCCGAGCCCCATTTTTTCTATATCAAATGAATCTAAAAAATCCTTTGCGCCTGTTACTTCAACCAAAAAGCCCGCTTCTTGCAACCTATCAACATAATCAATGCCATAAGCGCGAACATGATCATTCTGCCCGTATGCTTTTTCTCGCGCTTTGGGATCGGTAATAGTTGGATCTTCATAAGTTTTTTCTCTGATAATCGGTACATTTAATATAGCCCAACCACCTTTTGTCAGAACCCGAAAAAATTCCCTGATCGCTTTTCGATCATCAGAAACATGTTCCAATACATGACTGCAGAAAATAATATCAAAACTTTCATCTTTATATCGGATATCCATAATATCCATTTTTACCTTAGCGCGAGGGTTATAAAGATCGGCGCTTATATATTCCTCTTCTTTTATATGGTTTTTAAATAACATTTCCATGCAAAACTCTGGCGCAATATGAAGAATTTTTCTGGATTTTCTTGTAAAAAAGTCCGTTTTCTCTTTAAGAAAAAGACAAACCAGGCGATGGCGTTCAAGTGACCAGCAGTGCGGGCAAAGAGCATCACGTCTTGGGATTAAACCAAATCGGGCGAAATAAGTCGAAGTTCTTTGACAGAGCGGGCAAAATCGTTTCGTTTTATGTTTATCATTTTCTAAGGTTTTGACAGTATCATTTTCAACAACGCTCTTGTTCCCGAAAATATAAAAATCCGCAAAGCTTGTATCAGTGTCATCGCCACTGTCATTTTTCGATGAATGTTTATTTGGTATGAATTGCAACAAAGCCCAATCCTTTTTGTTTGATTCAATCCAATCCGTGAATTTCCTGTGTTTCACATGCAACGCCCGGTACTCACTGGCCTTATTACTTGCGTAAATTATTACATATTTTGTGCTTGCACAAAAAAGCGTTTTCATGTAATTTTCAAAAACATCGTCTTCTATCAGATGATAAATTACGTCAAGCGACAAGGTTGCTTCCGCTTTTTCATCGTTGAAAGTATTTACTAATCGAAATTCTTTTGTTTCGTCCCTTTCGAATTTATTTTTGCAGATATTTATAGCTGTTTGGCTGACATCGAACCCCATGTATTGGGGATATTGCGCCAAAGAAAGCTGATTCCCATCCCCGCAACCAAATTCTATTATCGAATTCACGGAGTATTTTTTAACAAAATCGTTGAGAATTTCCGCTTTAAATTGCGCAAGGCGATTATAGCTCCCCGCTCCGCTGTTTCCGCCTGTTGCGTATCTTTTTTCCCAATAGTCGGCGGAATTAAAATCTATAAGTCCATTGCGAGACGGTTCGGCAATATAAATAGTGCTTTTAAAATGATTATCCGGAGAAATAATTGCAAATAGATTTATGCTGTCGTTTGTGGTTTCGGATTGCAAAAACAAATCTTCCAAACTATAAGTTCTGTTCAACTGAAACTGCATTGGAATCCTTCCGCCGTAAATTTTCCGGTCTTCCCTGCTCATGGAACATCTATTATACTCAACCAGCAACAGATCTTCATCTCCACTCATCTGATAAATTTGAGCATGGGGAAACACCTTTTTAACGTCATTTTCGAATTCCGTTTTAGTATATTCCCTTTTGTGACCAAAGCTCCACGGCGCCTGATTATCGTTCAGTCGGTATTCTCTCTGCGGAGTGCTTATTATAATAGCCCCACCGGGGTTCAGTAAATTTTTGAGGGTATTTAAAAAATAATTGACGTCATCAACATGCTCGATTATCTGATGAGCGCATATGAAATCAAACTTGCCCTTAATTTCGGCTATATGTTTAAATTGCAAGTTTGTTAAATTATATTTGCTGTCTGCGATCACCAAAGCGTCATTGTCAATATCAGCGCCAACAACCTCGGACTGCGGGTAGGAATTAGCGATAAAATAACTTCCATAACCATCTCCGCAGGCATAATCCAATATTTTCAGGCAATTATTATTTTTAATATATTCACAATCAAGGAAATAAGCAAAAATATGTATCAAATATAAAACTTCTTCATAAACATTTTTTATTTCATTCGGCGTAAAATGTTCTTTGTTTGTGCTTTGAAATGGCGCAATTTTTCCCAACACTTTACCGATCTGAGGAAAATGCTCAATTACAGCTTTTAGCTGTTCGTCATTCCCGCCTTGAGAATTGTAATTCCAAAGCGCATTTCCTCCCTGCGTTTGTTCAGGCTCAATATTCTGTAAGTTCTGCGAATAGCCGTCACGCACAACTATATACGGGCTTTCTTTCCCAAAATATTCTTTATTTATTACTGCCATGGCCCAGAACCAGATGTCATCGGCATTAGGGGCGAGCCTTGTAAATAATTTTTTGTTTGTTATTTCTTTGTAGAAACAATAAGGGGGATATAATGCTCCTCCGACACCTGTTGGGAACACCGATTCCAACAGGTGTCGTGGCGCGCTTTTCTCACTTGAAGCATAAACATTTGAGAAATATAAGCCCGGTTCAATGCAAAAGTCCCAGTTGTTGTAAGAAATCGGATTGTGATTTTCATCGACTTTTATTCCATGGGCGCGATGGCAAATAATTTTTTTCGGATTTTTGCTGTGTTCAAAGATTAACTGCTCAAGCCAGTTTTGCGGGTAATAAACGTCGTCATCGGCAGTAATTATGTAATCTTCTGGAAATTCCAGCAATGCCGGAATAAGTTTTTTGTATGATTTTAAATCTTCACAAAAACGAATTTCGAGCCCTTTTTCCGTTAATTGTTTCAAAACAGCCGGGACGTTTTCCTTATCGTTATGCGCGACCCACAAAATAATTTTGTCCGGCTTTACGCTTTGATTAAAAAGCGTAATTATCGCGTAAGGGGCAGTATCCGCCAGTCGTTTCCCATAAGAAGTCAGCGAAACAATGTATTTCGGAGAATTTCTATCTTCAAGCGGCTTGATTAGGGCAATTTTTGCAAGCGTTTCCTGCTTTTTGTTGTCAAAAAATTGTCTGATTTGCTCTTGCGTTGGCCTGTTTATCGCAGGTTGCGGCTGCTCCAAATATCCCTTGACCCTGTTGAACACCGCTAAAAATCTGGGAGCAAGAACCGCCGCAATTGTGTTTTGCATTCTTTCAAAGTTTAACTTCACCCGCTCAACGATATAATTTGCCGCTTCTTTTATTTCTTCTTCCGGCGATTCAATCAAAAATTTTTCTATAACTTCAAGTTCCTGCAGGATAACGACATTTTCGGAAATGATTTCATTAAACTTTAACAAACATTTTTCCGAAAGTATTTGCTTCGCCGTATTCATGAATTTGTCTTTTTCGACCGCGTAGTAATATTCAACGCTGAAATGACAGGCCATTTTTTCATCGAATGATTCTTCCAGTTCCGGGCTTTTAATAAACCTGTCATTTAAATCGTTCCGCAGGCTGTCATAAGCGGCAAATATACATTCCCAGTGCGAGCCCCTGCTGGCCGTGATACTTTGGGTGTGATTTGATCTCCATGTGACAAGCGGCTCGTTTACTACTGAAACTCTATCCGCCGACGCAATGGCCATGAACGCAAAATAAATGTCGTTGCAGGTTTTCAGATTTTGAAACCTTATGTTTTTTTCCTTGATAAATGAACGTTTGTACAGTTTATTCCATGCAGTAGAACTGGCTATCACGTATATGGCCGGCACACTTTTGGCTGAAAAAACGTTCGGAAGTTGACGCCCGTCACAATATATGTAAGGCTGTCTTTCACCCGTGGCGTCGTTGTAGTTGAACCTGTCGAATTTTAATATGTCGAGATCATCCGGCGCGGCTCTGTTGTACAGGGTTCCCATTGCGTGGAGTTCGATCCAGTCGTCGCCGTCAAGAAAATACAAATATTCGCCCTTCGCGGCATCAAGCCCCGCGTTTCTCGCGGCGCCGGCGCCTTCGTTTTCCTGATTTATTGTGATGATCCGCTTGTCCTTCTCCGCGTATTCTTTCAATATTTCAAGCGAACCATCGGGCGAACCGTCATTGACGCAGATAATTTCCATTTCTTTCAAAGTTTGGTTGACGACGCTGTCGAGGCATTGACGTAAATATTTTTCAACATTATAAACAGAAATGATTACGGATATTTTGGGAATGAAATGATTATTTTCAGCAATAATATTCTCTGTCATTAAAATGCCTTTCCCTTACCAATAACTTTATTTTAAGAAGTTACCCCAAAGATGGTTCACAGCGATTTTTTCTGACCACTGATCGCTAACCACTGACCACTGGCCGCCTTACGGCGGCCTGCTTCGTTCATTACCTGCCCGCCGGTTCGAAATGATCAACGAGCTGTATCAGGCTGGAAATCAGTACATCGCAACCGGATGCGAGCAATTCCTCGTCAGGCCGGAATCCGCCCGTAATGGCGCAGGTAAGGGTATTGGCCGCCTTGCCGGCTTCAATGTCCGTAAGGCTGTCGCCTATCATGACCGTTTCCCCGGGCTCCGCGCGGCAGAATTCCATTGCTTTAAAAAGCGCGTCGGGCGCCGGTTTGCGCCGCTCGACGCTGTCGCCGCCGAGTATGATGGAAAACATATTTCCTACTCCAAGTCCGTCGAGAAT
>JAIRVC010000119.1 GCA_031254095.1 Acidobacteriota bacterium | reverse complement strand
CGCGCCCTCGCCGCCGGCGGATTGCCGGGAGCGGTCATTTTGAAGCGCATGTCCGCCCGTCGCCAGACGGCCGGTCGGAAGCTCAAGCGAGCCGCCTGTGTTTTCATCGCCAAAGGCCGAGCCGAACTGCGCTGACAAAGCCTGGGCTGCGGAAGCGGATGCGCCCGGAAAAAGAGCGGCGCACGCAAAAAAAACAATGCCGCGAAGAATCGCGAATTTTGCTGAATTTATTTTTCCTGACATTTTCTTTCCGGATATGTAAGCAAACACAACAACCTAAAATAATAGCATGGCATTGGATGTAATTTCAAAACCTTTTGATGAGGTGAAAGGCGCGGATGGCGGGCGCGTAAAATTTATAGATCGTGGTATTATTACGCTTTTCAAAAGGGAAAAACGCATGAAAGTTGGAATCGTAGGACTGCCGCAGGTGGGTAAAACCACTATTTTCAGCCTGTTGACGCAGGGAAGAGCGGATGCTTCCTCGTGGGGAAACGCCCGCGAGGCGCACATCGGCATTGCAGGCGTGCCCGATCCGCGCCTTGACCGGCTGGCGGAAATCGTCAAACCCGAAAAAACGACGTATGCCACGGTTGAATATGTCGATCTGCCGGGATTAGCCAGAGGCGAAGGAAAAGCGGCGCTCGAAGGGCAGTCAAAAGATATGTCTTCTTACCTAAACAACCTTAAAAATGTTGACGCTTTACTGCATGTAGTACGAGGTTTTGACGATCCCAGCCTGCCGCATATCGAGGGATCGGTTGACCCCTTGCGCGACATCGGGCTTTTCGAGCTGGAGCTTATTTTTTCCGATCTGGCGATTATTGAAAAACGGCTGGAGCGGCTCTTAAAGGACCTGAAAAAAATGAAGATGCCGGAACTGGAGCTTGAAAACGAACTTCTGCTCCGTTTCAAGGCCGCGCTCGAATCGGAGCAGCCGCTGAGGGAAATCGCCCTGACGCCGGAGGAGGCGAAGCGGGTGCGCGGCTTCACGTTTCTTTCCGCAAAACCGATTTTAATTGTCATAAACGCGGGCGATGAAGACGCCGCGAAAATAGACAATGTGGTCGCGGCGTTTGGGCTGGAAAAACAGGCGGGGATGCCGAATGTCGGAATTACGGCGGTCTGCGGCAAAATCGAGTCTGAAATCGCTTCGCTCGCGCCCGATGAAGCCGCCGAATTCATGGCCGATTACAATCTTCCTGGCAACGCGCTTGCCCGCATAATTAATAAATCATACGACCTTTTAGGCGTTTTTTCTTTTTACACGGCGGGCGAGCCGGAAGCGCGCGCATGGACGATCCCGCGCGGAACGCCTGCCGCGCAGGCAGCGGGCGTAATCCACTCCGATATCGAAAAGGGTTTCATAAAGGCCGAAGTGGTTTCGTATGACGATATGATTTCGCTGGGATCGTTCGCGGCGGCGAAAAACAAGGGTGTGCTGCGGCTTGAAGGCAAAGAATACAGGGTCAGGGAAGGCGACGTTATCCTTTTCCGGTTCAACGTTTAATTTTACCGGTGAAACACATGCGTTTTGTAATTAAACTGGGAACTTCGACGCTCACACAGGGCACGAAGCGCCTGTCGCCGCCGCTTGTGATTGAACTTGCACGGCAGATCGCCGCCCTGAAATCCGAAGGGCACGAGCTGATTCTGGTATCGTCCGGCGCGATTGCCGCGGGGCGGGAGCGCCTGGATTTTCCGCATCTTCCTAAAGATGTTCCCGCAAAACAAATGCTGTCGGCGGTAGGCCAGCCGCGCCTGATGGCTTTTTATGAACAGATTTTCGGCATGTACGGCGTTACTGTGGCGCAGGTGCTGCTGACCGGAATGGATCTGACAAGCCGGCGCGGCTATCTGAACGCTCGTAACACGCTGACAGCCCTTGTGGAAAACGGCGTTCTGCCCATAGTAAATGAAAACGACACGGTGGCGACAGAAGAAATCCGCGTGGGAGACAACGACAATCTTTCGGCGCTCGTGGCGAATCTTACGGACGCCGACCGGCTGTTTTTGCTGACCGATCAGGACGGTCTCTTTACGGCCGACCCGCGTTACAACTCCGACGCCTGCCTGATTGAAGAAATTGCTGACAGGGAAATCACGCCGGAAATCTGGCAGGCGGCGGGCGGCAGTGCGAGACAGGGCATTGGCACCGGCGGCATGATTACAAAGCTTCAAGCGGTTGATCTGGCGCGGCGCGGCGGCGCTTTATGCGTGATCGCCCGCGGATCCGAACCGGAAGCGCTTTTGCGGCTGGCAAGAGGCGAACGCCTGGGAACGCGCTTCCTGCCGACGGCGACCGCGGTTGAGAGCAGAAAACGTTATATTTTATCGGGGCGGCGGGTTCCCGGACAATTAACGATTGACGGTGGCGCGGCCGGGGCATTGCGCCGGGGCGCGAGCCTGCTGTCTGTCGGCGTTGCGGAGATAAGCGGCGATTTCGGCCGAGGCGACACGGTGCGCGTTGCACTCAAGGACGGAACGGAAATAGCAAGGGGAATCGTCAATTACGACAGCCGTGATATTTTGCGCATCCTGCGGCGGCCTTCCGATGAAATCGAATCTATTCTCGGATATTATTTTGGCGACGAGGTCATCCATCACAACAACCTTGCGCTTTTATAGCGGATTATTGACGCAATTCCTCGGGACGGTTATACTATCTAATTTTCAAAAGGAAACATGAAAGGAGTCTGCTATGGCAGATAAGAAAATGTCGAAAACAGCGCGAGCAAGCCTTGGACATAAGGCGGAAGTGCTTGCGACAAAGTGTCCGCAATGCGGAACTGTTATGGTCGCCACCAAAGTTATTAAGTATCGGGATTCTCCGGGCGGGATGTTCTGGATCTGTCCCAAAGACGACAACCGGATCAAGATATAGGAAGCGCTGATTATTTCTTACAGTTCTTACGGTCGTTTTCTCCGCGATAAATTCGGCTGCCGGGTTTCTAAGATCAGCATAGACGCCGGGTTTAGCTGTCCGAATCGCGACGGTTCGCTTTCCACGGCCGGATGCGCCTATTGCAACGGCGATTCATTCCGGCCAAAAACCTCCGATCACATAAAGCCAATAGAACAACAGATATCGGAAGGGACGGATTATCTGCGTCTGCGCTACGGCGCGGAAAAATTCATAGCGTATTTTCAATCTGCGACAAATACCTACGCGCCGCTTGATGTTCTTGTGCCGCTGTATGAAGCGGCCGTCGCGCGGCCCGACATCGTTGGCCTTGCCATTGGAACGCGGCCGGACTGCATCGACGAAGAAAAGCTTGCGTGGCTTCAGCGGCTCGCTGAAAAATATTTTGTAACGATTGAATACGGATTGCAGTCCGCTTCGGACGAGACGCTGCGCCGCGTTAATCGCGGGCACGATGTTGCGTCATGGCAAAACGCCGTCGCAATGACGCGCGGAAGGGGCATTCATATCGGAACCCACTTCATTTTGGGTTTTCCCTGGGAAAGCCGCGAAGAGACGCTTTCCGGCGCGCGCGTAGTTTCGGAAGCCGGAATTGATTTCTTGAAATTGCATCATCTGCACATTGTGCGCGGTTCGCCGCTGGCGGAAGAATATCTGCGCGAGCCGTTTCATCTTCCCGGTCTTGAGGAATACGCCGAACTGGCCGCGGATTTTATTGAGCGCCTGAACCCGGACATTTATATTGAGCGTCTTTTCGCCACGGCGCCGGCCGGTCAGTTAATTGCGCCCGCCTGGGGCAAAAGCAAAGCGGAAATCCAGCGGTACATCGAGCAGACTATCGGCAAACGCGCCGCGAAATTATTATCAGAACCAATTGCAAAGCTCGGATCTTGTGAACCACGAATTAATGAAACGCTGATTCATATATAATGCTCTTAAAAAGGATAGATAGATTGATTCATTCCGACATTTTATATCAAATATTCGGCAACAACGCGACATTGGATAACAAACAGTCTTATGTGTTGTTCGGAGCCGACACTAAGGGAATTATGCTGAATAAGCTGTTAAAGGATAACGGCTTTAACATTAAATTTTTTATTGATAACGATATCCATAAACAGAATACTGATTTGCACGGCGCGGCGGTACACCCGGTCGGCAAACTTCTTGAAGCACCGGAAAGTAAAATTATCCTGACTTTGGCGCCCAATTTCATAAACGATGTTTGCAAGCAGTTGACCGATTTTGGCGTAGCTGAAGACAGAGTTATTATTCCGGAAAACTGCGATTTCGCGCCCTTTGGCGAAAGAGACGGAGTATTGAATCAAATAGCGCTAAATGAAAACAATATTTCACTTGCCATATCGCTTTTAGAAGATGAGCAATCAAAAAAGACCTTGCGCGGCATCTTGAAATATTGTGAAACCCTTGACTTGTCGGAAATAAGCTCAATATACGATAACCGCTATAATCAATACTTTGATGAGGATTTAATCAAGCTTAACGACAATGAAGTGTTTGTCGATGGCGGCTGCCTGGACTTTGGCACGAGTTTTCAGTTTTTACAAAAAGTATCTTCTTATAAAAAAATATATGCCTTTGAGCCGGACAGTCAAAATTTTCAGAGAATAGAAGAAGCGACCAGGGTTTTGGATTCAAATAAAGTGAAGATTTTCAATAAAGGCATTTATTCAGAGAAAAAAATAGTGCGATTTGACAGCCTCGGTTCGTTTGGCTCAAGGATAACTGATTCCGGCTTCGGCCGGATAGAGACGGATTGTCTGGATAACCTGATTGAAGAAGCCAGTTTTATCAAGTTTGACATTGAGGGAAGCGAGTATGAAGGTTTGCTTGGCGGCCGGATGATTATAGAAAAATTCAAACCCAAACTGGCGATATGTGTTTATCACAAGTTATCCGATTTATGGAAAATTCCCATGCTTATAAAAGAGTTTAACGAAAGCTATCGCCTGTATTTCAGGCATTACCGCAATATCATGCACACGGAAACTGTTTGCTATGCCATCCCCTCATAAAGTTATGAACGGAAAAATAGCAATCGGTATATCTTTCAGAAAAAAAAGCGTGACTGTCCCGGCGACCCCGCTGTTTTCCGATACAGGAATGATTTTATGACGCCGCCGCTTGTCAGTATCGTATCCATTTGCTGGAATAGAAAGGCGGATATCCGCGAAAGCCTGTTTAGAATTCGCGAAATCGACTATCCCAATCTGGAAATTATCGTCGTTGACAACGCTTCTACGGATGGAACTTTCGAGATGATCGGAGCGGATTTTCCCGAAGTCCGCCTGCTCCGGATGCCGGAAAACCAGGGCATCGCCGCCTACAATGCCGGTTTTAAAGCCGCGCGCGGGGAATACGCGGTTATTCTGGACGACGATTCCTTTCCGCATCGGGATTCGCTGAAAAGGATGGTAAGTAAATTTGAAAACGACGCCTCGCTGGGGGTTGTGGCGTTCGATGTCCGAAATTTTTACAACTACGACGATGTTAAAAACGAAACCATTGATGAAAACGAAGCCGGCATGGAAACGGCCGCCGCCGCAAAATATTATCTTTTGGCCTTTAACGGAGCGGGCGCCGGTGTTCGGCTGGATGTGCTGCGGCAGGCCGGTTTCTATCCGGAGGAGTTTTTTCTCTATTGGAACGAACAGGATACCGCGTTCCGTATTTTAAACATGGGATACGGCATACGATTCTTTTCAGATGTCGTTGCCTATCATAAGTTTTCTCCGGTGAATCGGAATTCGCGCCGAGCGCCGTTTTTCTATACACGCAACGCCTTCTGGCTGATCTGGAAGAACTACCCGTCGGGCATGGCGCTGGATTTGACGCTGCGATTCATGCACGCCTGCTTTTATTCCTCCATGGAGCAGAAAACGCTGGTTTACCTGCAGGCGATGCTGGCGGCGTTTGCGCATATGGGGAAATTACGCGGTAAGAGAAAACCGGTTAGTCCGGATATCGCCCGCGGATTGCGCATACCGTTTAACCTGGCTTTTACATATTACAGGTAACGGAATATAATGGATTTGGAATGAAGGAAATATTAATAATCCGCTCTGTTAGTTTTCAACAACTCGATAAAAATCTGCCGGTTATCAAAGATCATTACCCTGATCATAAAATCAGCGTTTTAACTCATGAACATGGCGCGCTTCTTGCCCGGAAATACAAAGATGTGGATGAGGTTTACATCTATCCGTATAGAGATGGATTCAAGTATAAGAACAGGGCATTCGGGATAAACGATAAAAAATTTGCCGCCGTAATTATCCCGGTTGCGAATATTACAGGCGCGGGATTTTTCAACGTGTTGAAATTTTCGCTGTCGATAAAAGCCGGAAAGCGCGCGGTCTGCAACGTTATTTCCGATATAAGAGAGGTTGAACCGGCGGCTGTCCGGTTGATTGGTATAAAAAACGGGGTAATTTCAGCATTGTCGATGGTTTTGACCGGCGTTGCGGTCATTCCGCTGATTGTATTTTTACCGTTGCGGCTTTTTCTGCTTCGCAAGGGGGCGGACGTACAATGAAATGCCGGCGAGCAAACAAACTACGCCACAGCGGACCAGATAAATTCAGGCCATCGCCGCCTTGCGTATT
>JAIRVC010000090.1 GCA_031254095.1 Acidobacteriota bacterium | reverse complement strand
AATATGCCACTCAGCCAGGAAAAGATGCGCTGGCTGCTTGACGAACTGGCGAAAACCGCAGTTCCGACAAACTGCCCGCACGGCCGCCCTGCCATTCTTCGTTTTTCCATGTACGAAATTGAAAAGAATTTCGGCCGCGCCTGACCCCCGCGCTTCCCGGCAGCAGCGCTGGCGCGGTAAAAACGCCGTTTCCCGCGAGTCCTCTATTGTTCGTTCGCGCTTGTTCCGATGGCCCCGGTTCTACGATTAAATCTCTGTGCTTCAAATCCCTCTTTTAATTTCACTATAGGGCTTTTTTAATGCGCCAGCGCTGTGTCAACCGGGAGTTTTCTTGAAAACCGCGCAAGCCGCAGAAGCGCCCTGTTCTGTATATCTTCGGCGGCGGCTTTTCCGGAAACGTAGTTGTTGGCTATCATGGAAAACGCCAGCATCTCGCCGTCCGCCGTGCGCAGATATCCGGAAATGGCCGATACTCCGGACAGGGTTCCGGTTTTGGCGTAAATATTCCCCTTGACCGTCGCCAGGCGGTTTTTAAGAGTTCCGTCCACTCCGGAAACCGCCATTGAGGCGTAAAACCGCGGGAACACGGGCTGCCGGCGCATGTATCCGAGCGCGCGGACAAAAACGTCCGCGCTGACGAGGTTCCGTCTTGAAAGCCCCGAAGCGTCCGAGTAAATGTAGCTTCCCTTGCGTATGCCCATAGTATCCAGCGTTTCGGCAACCACATCGGCGCCGGCGGCGGCTGTCCCCTCGCCGCGAATCTCAAGGCCTAAAACATGCAGCAGCATTTCCGACGGCATATTCAGGCTGTCTTTCATGATGGGCGTCAAAAGTTCCGCCAGCGGCGCGGATTCATGCGTCATAATAAGTTCCATGCCGCCGGAATCGCCTGATTCCTGCGCGGAATAGCTTTCTTTGATATCGCAGCCGGACACGTTCAAACCTTCCCTGTCAAGCTGCCCGCGGAGCGCTTCAAGGTAGTAGCGAACCGGACGCCTGATGGCCGCCGACCGCCTGATGACCGGGTTTTTAAGCGGCACGGTTCCGCTGATTTTTATGTATTCCGGCGCGCCGGAATCGCCGGGCGCGTGTTCGACAACAATAGCCGCCGCTTTACCCGCGTCTACGGTAACGACCGCATTGTACGCCGGCGGATACCCCGCCAGCGGATCGCTGGACAAAACCGCCGCGTCGCCAGCTTTAGCGCCCGGCCTTATTTGAAAGGTCGTAAAGTTTTCGTTGAACGAAAGCGCGCCGGCCGGCGCGGCGAAGCCTTCCGTCAGGTCGTCCAGCTCCCAGCCGCGGCCGTAACCGCTCCCTTTGAACGCGGCCGCGTCGCCCGCGATGCTTCCTGTTATTGATTTGATTCCTCGCGCTTTCAACCGGTCGGCGAAGGCGCGGAACACGGCAAAAGGATCTTTGCCGCCATTCATGCGCGTGGAAAGCGATGGATCGCCGAATCCCTGAACGATCAGATTTCCGCGAAGAATATCGCCATCCATTGAGCCGTCGATTAGAACGCGGGTTTTAAAACGGTATTCCGGGCCGAGGCGGAGAAGCGCGGCGGCGGCGGTGAGTATTTTTCCATTTGAAGCGGGAATAAATAGTTTTTGGGCATTATGTTCAAACAGGGATTCCTCGCGGTCGAGGGAATAAACCGCGACGCCCCATTGCGCGTCTGAAAGCCGGCGGTCCGCAAAAATCACGTCAAGGTCGCGGCGCAGCGTGTCTTCGGCGCCGGCCGCAAACAGACGGCACGCGGATACGGCGAGCGTAACAATAAAAGCCAGAAAAATACGATGATGCGGCTTCATGAAATTATTGTAGCATCCGCATGTAAGGGAACTTCTAAAATTCCTTTTGCATCTTACATCCGTGTGTAGCGCGGGCCGTCGCCTCCCTGCGGGAAAGTCCACTCAATGTTCTGATACGGATCTTTTATCTGGCAGGTCTTGCAGTGGAGGCAGTTTGAAAAATCAATGTGGATATGTCCTTCCTCCAGCCGGTAAACCTCCGCCGGACAGAATCGCAGGCACGGCGCGCCGTATCTTTTGACGCACTCCGCGCATCTGGCGCGGTCGCGTATCTTCAGGTGACACGGCTGGTTTTCGTCGTGAATGGTTCCCGACATAAAAACATCGGTCAGCCTGTCGGGCGATGCCGGCGTTACCTCAAGGTTTTCGGCGGGCGGCAAAATACCGCCGGGCAGCGAATGAAGGGATTTCCAGTCCGCCTCCATGGGAACCTGCCAGAATGGGAACGCTCCAAAGGTCGCCCATGCCGTTCCCGCGCACATCACGCCCAAAGTCAGATGCATTGAAAACGGCGCCCGAACGTTCCGCACGCGGCGAAGCTGCTTCCAGCCTTCGGTTTTTTTCAGGCGGGCGCCGTAAGCGGACAGCGCGTCCGGTGAAAAATCATTATTCAGCCAGCACCCGGCCAGCGTTTCCGCAGCCGCGCGCCCCGACTGCGCCGCCAGGTGGATTCCCTTGATGCGCAAGGTATCAACCAGTCCCGCGCCGTCGCCTACAATCAGGGCGCCGTCCGCCGCAAGTCCGGGAGTTGCGTAATATCCGCCTTCGGGGATTACTTTCGCGCCGTAGGCCACTGATTTGCCGCCCCTGATATGTCCGGCGACCGCCGGGTGCGCCTTGAATTTACGGAACATCAGATGCGGGTCGATTTCCGGATTCGCGTAATCAAGCGCGTAAACATAACAAATCATTACTTGCGCGGGAGAAACATGATAGATAAAACCGCCGCCGTATGTATTAGTGTCCGCCGGGTAGCCGAAAGTATGCGCGATCTCGCCCGCGCGCTTTTCGTCCGCGGGAATTTCTATGACTTCTTTTATGCCCAGGGCGTATGACTGTTCACGGTCGCCTTCAAGCCCCTTATTTTTTATAAGCTTTTTGGTCAGAACGCCGCACGCGCCTTCGCCCAGTACAACGGTCTTCGCGTAAATCGTCTCGGACGACAGGTAGTTGCTTTTTGGCTTCCCTTCGTGATCAAGTCCTTTTTCACCTGTGCGCGCTCCAATAATCCGCCCCGCTTTGTCCTCAATCAATTCGGTCGCGGCAAAGCCCGTATAGACTTTCGCTCCTTCCTTTTCACAAAGCCCGGCCAGATATTGCGTCAGTTTTGTCAGCGAGCCGACAGGATAGCCGTGCGCCTGCATCATAGGCGGCATCCATGGGATCTTCATGGAACAATTTTTGTTAAAGAGCATGTGAAACGATTCTTTTTCGCCGTTTACGCGCGCTTCAATCGGAATCTTCCGGATTTCATCGGCCGTAAGCAGGCCGTCAAATCCGCTCATATCGATCACCGCGCCCGACAGTACATGGCTTCCGACATTGCGTCCCTTGTCTATGACCATGACGCGCGGAAGCTTTTCGCAGTTTTTCGCCTTTAATCCGCGCAGAAGCGCAAGCGCCGTTGAAAGCGAGGCCACGCCGGCGCCGACGCAGAGGATGTCGGTTTCTATCGGCTTTGTCGTATTTTTCGCCATTTTTAAAGTCTCCATGTCCTTACTTTCCCGTTTCGAGCGCCGTAATCAGACGAGGCGCGATTTCAAACAGATCGCCCACAATGCCCAGATCCGCGACGCCGAAAATCGGCGCGTTGGCGTCCCGGTTCACCGCGATAATCGTGTCCGAAGAACGCATCCCTTCCAGATGCTGAATCGCGCCGGAAATGCCGAAGGCCAGATAGATTCTGGGACAAACGGTCTTGCCGGTCTGCCCTACCTGATGCGCCGCCGAACACCAGCCCGCGTCAACACAGGCGCGCGACGCGCCCAGCACGCCGCCGAGCAGTCCGGCCAGTTTTCGGAGCATCTCCAGATTGTCGCCCTTTTTCAGGCCGCGGCCGCCCGCCACAATGATTTCCGCGTCCGCGATATTTACGGCGTTCAAATCACGCTCGGTACGCACGATTTTCGTATCAGGCGCGACCAGTTTAAGCGCCTCGATAAGCGTTTCTCCTTTCCGGTTCGGATCGGGCGGCGCGGTTTTGAACACCTTGGGGCGCACCGTCGCCATCTGCGGCCGGTGGTTCGGCGTTATGATCGTCGCCATGATATTGCCGCCGAACGCGGGGCGCGTCTGGTGTAAAAGACCGCTTTCCCCGTCTATGGAAAGCGCCGTACAGTCCGCCGTCAGTCCGGTACGCGCCCGCACCGCGGCTTTCGCGAAAAACGCCCGTCCGACCGCCGTAGCTCCAGCGAGAACAACTTCAGGCTTGTATTTGGCCATCACCTGATTAAGCGCGTCCGCATAGACATTCGCTTCATATTCGGCAAGCACCGGTTGATCGACGACATAGACCTTATCCGCTCCGGCGGCAATAAGACTCGCCGCGGCGTCCGTCACGTTGTGGCCGAGAATTACCGCGGCAAGTTCGCCTTGCCGGTCGTCAGCCAGCCGGCGTCCGGTCGCCAGAAGCTCATATGCCACTTCCTGCACGCGGCCATGATTCTGTTCCGCAAAAACCCAGATTCCTTTGTAATCGGAAAGATCTAAAGGGCCGCCTTTTTTCTCCGGCTCCGTAATGGCGTCGAAAGGGCAGGAATCCAGACACGCGCTGCATGCGCGGCACTCTTCGGGCTTGAGAACCGCCAGTTTATCTTCCATGTAAAGCGCTTCGAACGGACAAGCTTTAACACATAGCTTGCATCCCTTGCATTTTTCGGGATCGATAATGATTGGAGCATCCGACATGACTTAGCGCCCCCCTTTCTCTTTCAGCAGCCTGACGATTTCATTTACCGCGTCGCCGGGCGTTTGCAGCCCGTCCATTTTTTTACCGCCGGTTTTTACGGGCGGAGCGAAAATTTTAACCACCTTCGTCGGCGAACCGTCAAGCCCGCATTGGGCAATATCGGCTTCAATTTCCTTCGCGCCCCAGGCCGGAATTTCTGTTTCCTTCGCGTTGATCCAACCGCCGAGCGAGGCAAAGCGCGGCGTTGAAGCTTCCTTTACAACCGTCATGACAACCGGAAGTTTCCCTTCCAGCACATCCACGCCTTCGTCCATCATGGTTTCGGCCGTAAAGACGCCGTCTTTGACCGTCAGCGATTTCACATATGTAACCAGCGGGTATTTCAGGAATTCCGAAACGCCGGGCCCGACCTGCGCGGTGTCGCCGTCAATTGCCTGTTTGCCGAAAAGCACCAGATCCGGTTTTGTGTTCAGTTTACGAATGGCAAGCGAGAGGATGTACGATGTAGCAAGGGTATCCGCGCCCGCAATTGCCCTGTCGGTTAAAAGCACCGCGTCGTCGGCGCCGCGCGCCATTGCCTCACGCAAAATGACGCCGGCCTGCGGCGGCCCCATTGTAATGACCGTAACCCTCGCGCCGTGCTCGTCTTTCAGTTTAAGCGCCTCTTCCAGCGCGTACTCGTCGAAGGGATTCATAATGCTTTCGACCCCTTCCCGGATCAGCGTATTGGTTTCCGGATTGATACGGACATTCGCCGTATCCGGAACCTGTTTCACGCAAACAATTATGTGCATGTTTTATCTCCCTGTTTGCCCGCCATTCGTGAGCCTGAAACGCAAAACATTAATGCGTATTATTAATAAAAACAAGTGGTAATCAGCATTTTTTGAACTTTTAAGCCGCATGAAGGTTCTCATTAACTATTGCTTAAAATATTAATTGATTTGATAAGCAATATTTATTGCGTGTCTTTAAAAATCAATAAAACCGGCGTAAAACTTATTTACTTTTTTGGCGGTTTACCTATTGACTCTCAAGCTGCATGAAGGAATACATTAATAACCGGAACCATAGTGTTGTTGAAAACAGGGAGCTTATAAATGAGCGGAAAATCAGTCAAGACTTCAGACGCCGGTTATATCGTAAGGCAATTAAGCGATGAGTTGCAGGGAACCGAAATGACGGTCCGGCAAAAGATATTTCCAGCATATATGCGCCATGTGGCGAGGACGCCCCCGATCGGTATTGCCTCTGTTATCCTTAATATTTCCGCCGCGCCGGGCGGCGATGAATTTATAATAAGGCCAATCCGGACAGATGATTTTGATTCTGCCAAGGCGCATAAGATTATAAGGAGCTTGTTTAAGTAGATACTTATGAGCAAAGCGCATATGGATGATTCAACACTGTTGTCTATAAAGGAATTCGCGAATTTTACGGGCGTGAGCCAGTCCAGACTGCGGTATTACGACGACATCGGGATTTTGCTTCCCGCGCTGCGCGGCGAGAATAATTACCGTTATTACACGCCTTCTCAAATTATAGCGTTGAATTTCGTCAGCGTTTTAATTGATTTGGGCATACCGCTTTCCACCATAAAGGATTTACTGCACAACAGGACGCCCGGAAGAGTCAAAGAGCTGCTCCGGCAACAGGAAGAAAAGCTTGACCGCCTGTTGTGCGATCTGAGAACCGCGTATTCAATTATTCACACCTTCAGCAAAAATATTGAAACCGGCCTTTCCGCCCAAACGAATGAAATCTGCGTGCTGGAATTAGCCGAGGAGCACTATATCACGGGCTGCGACAACGATTGGAGCGGCGGGCATGACAGCTGGTACCAGGCGTTTATCGATTTCTGCCTTTCCGCCGACGATAACCGGATAAACCTGCGGTATCCAATTGGCGCGATACATCAGGACATGGACGCGTTTCTGAACGCGCCGGGCAAACCCGTCAGGTTTTTCTCGCAGGATCCGCTTGGAAACCGGATCCGCAAAGCCGGATCGTATCTTGTCGGTTATCATCGTGGTTATTACGGAGTTTTTGGCGATCTGCCAGAACGAATGGCCGCTTACGCGCGAAAACATCGGCTTGATTTATCCGGACCCGTGTTCACTTCTTATCCGCTGGACGAAATCAGCATAATTGAACACGACAAATTTGTATCCCAAATTGTGGTGAAGGTTTCAGAGGAAGCGCCGACTTAATCAGCATTTCCTTAGCGGATTTTTACATTGTTCTTGTTGTTGCGCTTCGCGTCGTACAAGGCAAAATCAGCCCGCTGGATAAATTCATTGATTTCTTCCGGCGGTTGATAAGTCGTGCAGCCGATGCTGACGGTAACATGTTTTGCTTCCGGAAAATCGTAGCTGTCTATTCGCTTCCGTATATTTTCCGCCATATGGAAAACCTGGGTCTGCGTTGTGTCTGTCGCAAGGACGGCGAATTCCTCCCCGCCATACCTTGCGGCGATATCCCCGCCGCGCAGGCCTGATTGCAGTATTTTCCCGATAGAGGCCAGCACCTCGTCGCCGGCAAGATGTCCGTATGTGTCGTTGATCAGCTTGAAATTATCTATATCCATCATAAGAAGCGACAGATAGGCGCCCGTGTTCCTGGTGTTGGCAATTTCCGCCTCAAGAATTTCCTTGAAAGACGCCTGATTGTTGAGAGACGTCAATTTGTCATGGCGCGAGATATTCTTGTAAAGTTCCAGATCGCGCTTGAGTCCCCTTTTTTCCAGGAGTGTTTCCCGCGCTTTCTGCAAAATCCTGACGCGCTCGACGTATTCCTCGCGGAAACAGCGCACTATGATCGCCTTCCCCTTTGACGTGGCCAGCGCCTGCGCAAAAAGCGCCTTGTCTCTGTCCACGCCTTCTTCCTGCCAGACGGAAGACGTATGCCGCCCCTCTTTATCCTCAGAAAAGAAATGCTCGGCATCTTCAAGAAAAAACGCAAGCATGTCCGAATACTTCCATGGCGCGGAGCAAGGCCCGTTTTCGTCATCCGGGTACAATTCGCGGTAAAAGCTGGGAATCTCCCCGATCGGGACGTATTTTTCAGGCCCGACGCGTTTTAATACGGCAATTTCAATATCGTGCAGTATTGAGTCTATGAGTTCCTTGTCTTCCATTTAAGTCCTTGCCAGCATATCCCGCGCCAGGGTTTCAAAAGCTTCGTTTACAGCCGTTTTCATTTTGGCGCTGGTACGCAGAATTTTTATGCCCGAGGCCAGAGCTTTTTCCACATGTTTATTCTCAACTTCCCAATCCGGCAGGTCGCTTTTATTCAGAAGCAGTATATTGGGCGCATCCTGACCCAGCATGCCCAGCGCGATCTCCCTGAGCTTGAGCGCCGCGTCGAACGTATCAAGCCGCGTCAGATCGGCGACAACGAAAAATCCCATCGCCCCGCGAAGGTATTGCATATTGATGTCGGTATATTCATCCTTGCCTTCCATATCCCAGAGAACGAGAGATACGCTCGTGCCGTCAATATCGATACCTTTCTTGCTGATTTTGACGCCAACCGTAGAAAGATATTTATCGGAAAAAATTGAATTGACATACTGTTCAACAAGAGATGTCTTGCCGACAGAAAGTGAACCCAGCATACAAATTTTTTTACTTATCATTTTTGTAAAATATTTCCTGAATTCGTTCACGTTTCATGAAAAACAAACTACGACCTTTCCAGTGCCGGCAGCAGTTCCGTCTCGGCAATTTTCACCAGGCGCACCCTCAGATCAATTCTACGCTGATTCTGATTTTCCGCCGCATCTTTCTTTGCGTCTTCGCCGTGTGACAGGTCGGCGCCGATGCCGTAAATCGCTGTTGGAATATTAGCCTGATGCGCAAAAAGTTTTGACGCAATCATCCTCGCGCGCGACTGGCTGATTTCGTAATTACGGCTTTCCGATCCCGTAGCGTCCGCCTGTCCATAGATCGTCAGATTGACGGCCAGCCCCATTTTATTGGCCAGGCGTTCAAGAGATACAAGGTCGTCGATAACCTTGTTCAACGCGGGTTGATCCGACGGAATAGGGACGTCTCCGCCGGTCGGGAAACGGACAACCGCTGTTTCGACAGACCGGATCAGATCCGTCAATTCGGCAACGCGCGGATCATTAAGCCCGGAAGAGTCCACGCTGAGCACGCCGGGCGTCGCCGACAATGTCTGCCGCGCCTGGAGAATCCAGTTCATATCCGCCGTACCGGATAAAAAAATAACTCCATCCCTGTAGCTTACTTCCACGCCCTCCGGCGGCAGTATTTTCTTGATTACCCTCAATCTGACGACATCCGGTTCATAGGAAACATAAGGAAAACTCTGAATGTCGAAATTGTCCGGGTCGTAACCGTTCTCGTCCAGCACCAGAGAAATCGGGCGCGCCAGCTCATCCTGAAGGCAGACCACCCTCCACGGGCTGAAGCCCCAGGAGTTCTTGACATCCAGCACAAGCAGACCCGGTTCCACGCGCAGAAGATCCACGGCTTTGTCCATCCTGTAAGAGTGGTATTGCTGCGCAGCGAAAAAAAGCACGATAAGAGCGCCCGCGCCGACAGCCAGTCTTTTTGCCCATACCGGCGCGGACTTGTCTTCATCCTTGAATTTCTGGGCAAGACAATCCTGCAGGTATTTGTTGGCAATCACAAAGGGATCGGAATCCCCTTTAAAATCGTCAAACAGGTGGGCGCACTCCGCCAGGATCAGTTCCAGGTTTTCACTCAGCCCGTTTAGAAAATCGCCCGGAGGCGTACCGCGAACCATGCAGGCAAGATAAGCCAGGGGACTTCGCACGATATAAATCGTATATTCATCCATCTTCAGCGAATTGAGCGAACTGCTGTCGTTCTCATTGTCAAAACAGTCGCGCGCAAAATCCTGAACCGCCGTCAACATGCCGGATATCATGTCGGCGTCTTTGCTGGTCACGCCATCGTTTACCGCATGGGCAAGCACCAGTCCGGTTTCGCTGTGGATAAGAAAAACCTGGTCAACCCTGTAAACCAAGGTATGCAGCATGACAATTTCACTGAACGGCTTGCCGGAACGGAGCGCCTCAAAACGCCACTGGATTCCCCTCAGCGAGAGCGACTGCTCCAGGCTTTTACTGAAGCTGCCGAGCATGGAGTTGAAAGATTCGGAAATGGAACGGCGAATAGTCGAACCGATCAGCGGGAAGACAATATTGATGAAATCATTCGGGTGCTTCTTTAAAAACGTCTTGAATGAGCTTTCGACAATCGGCTCGAAAGCCCTGTTGAGCATATTATCCTGACTTGAGCGCATGACGACGGCTTCTGCAAGGACATTGCTGATAGCGTTCGGTTTCGTCGCGTAGTTATTGAGCCTGTCTTCCAGATCGCTGATTTTATCGATTTCCGGCTGCAACAGCAGCGAACGCAACCGCCGCATTTCTTTTTCAGGCGGAACGCCGCCGGCATCTTTTCCATCAGGCGAAGGCAAAGGCGTCTCAAGCATGGCAATTTCGTCTTCAGCCCCTTTTTCGGGCCGTGTTTCAGATGATTCCGCTTCGGTCATGCCGGCATGGAACGGATGTTCCTCCGGCATCAGCTCCATCCTTCATTTTGCTGGTTTTCCCCGGGATTTTCAGAAGCATCCTGCTGGTTTTCCCCGATAGTTACTTCCACCAGGTCAGACGACCACTGGTTGCTTAATTTAACCGCCATTTCTGTAAACATGTTTGAGAGAGTGGAGCGGTTAACCATGTCGTGGCGAATCTGTGACGCCGTCTCGGAAATCACATTCAGGGCCGCCGCGTATTTTTCGTCGATTTTGTTGTTCAGGCTGTTTGTCTCGGACTGCATCAGCTTCCGGATTTCCTGCTCGGCATTGTCGAGCGTGCTTGAAAGCGCGGCGATGCGGCGCTCCAGAGTTTTCTCGGCCGCGGCGATATTGCCGGCTAGCGTATTGAAGGCTTCCGCGCGTTCTCTTTGCTCGGTCTTCAACGCGGCGTCGCGTTCGGCGGCCTCCGTATTGATGCGATGCACAAGCGAAGCTGTTTCGCTTCGCATAAAATTTTCAAGCGAATCAAGGCGCGCCTTCAACGCTTCCTTTGCGTCGGCGACTTCGCGCTGGAAACGGGCTTCCTGCCGCTGGAAACGGGTTTCTATATCTCTCAATTGCGTGCCGAAAAGCAGGTCGCGCACCTGGTTCATGGAAACAATATCCTTGCTGTCGTCGTTGTTCATAGTCGCAAATCCTCAAAGGAAACGGGAGATACTTCAAAATACCAAGTCTAACACAATTTTGTAATTGATAGGATACGCAATGTGAAGTCTGAAAATAACTTCGCTCTATTCTCATTACCGATTATCAGTTGATTTGGGAAAG
>JAIRVC010000081.1 GCA_031254095.1 Acidobacteriota bacterium | reverse complement strand
CACCACGATATCCGCGCCAAATGAAGCGGGCGGCTCCAGTATGCCAAGGGAAATCGGATCGGCGGCCGCGATAAAAAGCGCGCCTTTACTTTTAGCCAGTTTGCCTGTTTCCGCCAAATCTTCCAACAGACCGAAAAAATTGGGGCTTTGCGTTATCACCGCCGCGCAGTTGTCCGTGACGGCGGCGGCCAGTTTTTCCATGGAAACCGTGCCGGTTTTTGGATCAAAAGGAACGCGGATTACCTTGATGCCTCTGAATTTTACATAGGTCTCGCATACTTCAATATATTGCGGATTGACCTGACCGGCAAAAACCAGCTCGGTTTTGCCCGTCACGCTGTGGGCCATCAGCGCCGCCTCGGCGCAGGCCGTGGCGCCGTCGTAGAGGGAGGCGTTGGCAATATCCATGCCGGTCAATCTGGAAATCATGGTCTGAAATTCAAAGATCGCCTGCAATGTGCCCTGGCTTATTTCCGCCTGATAAGGAGTGTAGGCAGTGTAAAACTCCTGTCTGCCGATTGTTTCGCCCACCACGGCGGGAATAAAATGGTCATAAATCCCGCCACCCATAAAGCAGACATGAGTGTCGCCGCTGACGTTTTGCCTTGCCAGGGCTTTCATATGCCCATAAAGCTCCGGTTCGCTCATGGCCGCGGGAAGCGCCATTCCGCTTTTTAGCCTTAGCCCGGCTGGTATATCGGAAAACAGTTCGTCAATAGTCGCGAGCTTCATGAATCCGAGCATTTTTTCCTGCTCGGATTTTGTATTTGGAATGTAATTGCTCATATCATTCTTCATTCTTGCAGAATTCCTCATACGACGCTTCGTCCAGCAGGGCGTTCAATTCTCCGGCATCGGCAAGCTCAATTTTTGCCATCCAGTTTTCCATCGCGTTTTCGTTTAAAAGCTCCGGGGCGCTTTCCAGCTTTCCGTTGACCTCAGCCACCGTGCCGGAAACAGGAGCGTAAACATCCGAAACTGCCTTGACGGATTCAACCGAGGCAAAGGCCTTGCCTGCTTCAATCCTGACGCCGACTTTGGGCAGTTCCACAAAAACAATGTCGCTAAGGTGCTGTTGCGCAAAATCGGTGATGCCTATATAAGCCGCGCCGCCATCGGCCTTTATCCATTCATGATTTCTGGTAAATTTGACGATCACAATATAATCCCTCCTGATTTAATCAGTGTTTCCAAAATTAAGTGTTTACTTTTGTTTTTTTATTATAAAAAGGTAGCTTCACGATTTTAGCTTTTACCTTTTTATCTCGTATTACCACATCCAGCTCGTTTCCCGGTTGAACTATGTCCGTTTTAAGCAGCGCCATTGCCAGGCCTTTTTTAAAAGTAGGGGAATATGCCCCGCTTGTTATATAGCCCACATCTTCGCCGCCCTTCTCAATCCTGTATCCGTCGCGGGGTATGCCTCTCTCTATGATCTCAATTCCCGCCAGCAGCCTTTCAGTGCCGCGTTCAACCTGATTTTTCAGGATGCTCTTTCCCAGATAGTCGTCTTTATTGAGCTTGACAAAGAATTTCAAACCGGCTTCTATGGGCGAGATGTCGTAGCCAAGCTCATGGCCGTACAGGGGCAGGGCGCTTTCAAAGCGCAGGGTGTCCCTGGCGCCTAACCCGACCGGCTTTATCCCCTCGTTTTTACCGGCTTCGAGGAGGCTGCTCCATATTTCCTCCGCGCGGGACGGGCTGCAAAGCACCTCAAAGCCATCCTCGCCGGTATAACCCGTTCTGGAGAGAATGACTTTTTCGCCGCAAAGCTCCACATAGTCAAACGAGAAAAACTTTATTTGATCAAGATCGAATTTGGCAAGTTTTTTCAGTATGGTTTGGGCGAAAGGCCCCTGTATCGCTATCTGGACATAATCACTGGAGCAATTAATCACTTCAAGGCCGGCGGCAAATTCCGCCGCCTTTTCTTTCAGCCACGCATAATCCTTATCAGTGTTTGAAGCGTTCACTACCAGGAGAAACTCATCGTCGTTAATCATGTACACCAGTATATCGTCAACAACGCCGCCTTTTTCGGTGGTAAGGAAGGTATACGCCGCCTTTTTCGGCGTCAACAAAAAGATATCGTTTGTAACCAGCCTGTTCAGCGTCTCCTTTGCGGAGCGGCCTTTGAGCAGAATTTCGCCCATATGGGAAACATCGAAAAGCCCGGCTTTTTCCCGGGTGGCCGTGTGTTCTTCTATGATGGACGTGTATTGTATGGGCATTTCCCATCCGCCAAAATCGATCATTTTCCCGCCCAGTTTTTTGTGACTTTCATAAAGCGGCGTTCTTTTCAACATAAAATCCTCTCCATTTATTTATCAGTGTTTCCTTGATTATTAATTCGAACGGAAGTTGCCGAATTTTAATTCGATGCCGAAATCCTGCTCGCGGAGCTTCTGAATAACGCCCTGCAGCTCATCGCGCGACGGCGAAGAAATACGCAGCTGGTCGCCCTGTATTTCGGACTGGATCTTTTTCAGTTTCAGCCCTTTTATGAATTTTACGATTTCGCGCGCTGTTTCGCCGGGAATGCCCTGCTGGAGGCTGATCTCCTCCGTGACCGAGCTGCCGGCGGCCGGCAGAACTTTTCCGCGCTGGAGATTTTTCAACGGCACCTGACGGCGCACCATTTTTTCAGCGACGACATCCCAGACCGACTTGTGTGTAAACTCGTCCGGAACGCGCAAAATCAGCTTGTTGTCGGATTTCCGGAGCTCTATTTCTATTTTCAGCCCCTTAAAATCGTATCGCTGCCGAATCTCTTTCAATGCCTGATTAATCGCGTTGTCAACTTCCTGCAATTCGCAACCGGTTGTAACGTCAAATGACTGTGTAACCGCCATTACGCATAACTCCTTCTTGGAACCTCTAAAAACCTCAAACTCCGCTTTTGTCCCGGCCGCAAGCCTTGATTTTGGAGTTTTTAGTGGTTTCCTTAAACATAACTAATTTCGCCGCT
>JAIRVC010000037.1 GCA_031254095.1 Acidobacteriota bacterium | reverse complement strand
TAGCCACTAGTCACTAACCACTAGCCACTAAAATTTACCGGTGAAGCCCGAACATGCGATGGAAGTACTCTGCTCGCGTGAGGGTCTTCGCCGGAAACGCGCGCCAGTTCGCCCTATTTACGGCAACGGCCGCGGCGCGCGCTGATTCTTCACTAAAGAAGAACCCGAAGACTGATGATCCGCTGCCCGACAACAGCGTTGATATCGCGCCCTGTTTTTCCAGAAAGCTCTTCGCTTCCGTAATTTCAGGGTGCGCGGGCAGGACCGCAGTTTCAAAATCGTTAAAAATCCCGGCCCGCCATGAACTCCCGTTCTCCGCAAGACCAAGGAAACGTTGAATTCTATGGTCGGAGTCAGCGGAAGTCAAGTCCAAATTCAACGCTCGATACGCCGAAGCCGTCGAAACGGAAATTCCGGGAAAAACAACGGCAAGGTGTTCAGGCTGAAAATCCGGCAGGGCGGCAAGGATTTCGCCGCGGCCTTTGCCGAGCGCCGCGCCTCCCATAAGGAAAAAAGGAACGTCGGAACCAAGCTCCGAGGCTATGGCGCAAAGCTCCGCATCGGAAACGTCAGAATTCCAGAAGCGGCGAAGCCCCAGAAGCGCGGCGGCGGCATTGCCGCTTCCGCCGCCCAATCCGGCGCCGGAAGGAATTTTTTTCCGCAGGGTAATGGCGGCGCCGCGGCGTTCGCCGATCCGTTCAGCCAACAGCGAGGCCGCTTTCCAGACAATATTGTCTTTCTCGGAAACATCCGGCAGGCCTTCGCAGATCAGGCTGATTTCCGGCGAGGGGCGAAAATCAAGTTCGTCTGAAAGGTCGATTGCCTGAAAGACCGTTTCGATATTATGGTAGCCGTCAGGACGCCGGCCCAGTACCGCCAGCGCGAGATTGATTTTGGCAAATGAGCGAAAAAACATCGCTTACCGTCTGGATGGTTTTCCGCGCAGGGTGTTTTCGATCTGTTTCAGCTTGCCGCGCACCCTTTTAATTTCTTCCTGATCCTTGCTGATGCTGATCGTTTTCTCCCAATACTCGCGCGCCTTTTCGAACTGCCCGGTATTGAAATACAAATCGCCCAGGTGGTCCTGTATCGTAGGATCTTTGGGAACAATGCCCGCCGCTTCCAGCAGGTATTTTTCCGCGTTTTCCATGTCGTCCAGCCTGAAATACGCCCATCCCAGCGAATCGAGATACGCCCCGTTTTCCGGGTCGATTTCAAGAGCTTTCCTGATGTAGCCGATCGCTTCGTCAAGGCGCACGTTCCGGTCGGCGAGCATGTATCCCAGATAGTTAAGCGCCATGATGTTGTCCGGCTGTTTCTCCAGAATTTCCTTAAAAAGCTGTTCGGCGCGGTCAAACGACTTTTGCTGTTCATAAATGGCCGCCCGCTGGAACCTAAGCCGTTCGCCAAGTTCGGGATCTTTATTCCGTTCCTCGGCGCGCAAAAGAATTCTTTCGGCGTCGGAATAACGTTTGTCCTGCCGGTAGATTTCGCTCAGATTGACGTAAAGGCTTATGACCTCGGGATTGGATTGCAGCATTTCGGAAAGAATCCCTATAGCCTCTTTCTTTTTGTCCGCGTCGGCAAGTATCCGGGCATAAATAGCGTTGAAATCTATATCGTCGGGCTTTGCCGCCATAAACTCTTTGCACCGCGCAAGACCCTTGTCGTATTGTTCGCTGACGCGGTACGCTTCGAGCAGCGTCAGCCTGTAACGGTCTTCCGGATTGACTTCGGCGTTTTCCTCATACAGATCGATGGCTCTTTCATAGTCTTCAAGTTCGAGCAATGCCCCCGCCAGACGCTCCCTGAAGACGCTACGGTTTTCAATAGCTCTCGGATCCCTGTCCCGCAACAGATCTTCATATAACTTTATCGCGTCTTCGTACCGCCCCCTTCTGGAGTAGGACTCGCCAAGGTAAAACCGCGCGTCCACATCGTCGGGAGCGCGCAGCAGCACCTCGTTAAAAATCCTGATCGCGTCCGAATACCGGTTCATCTCAAAGTAGCTTTGGCCGAGAATGACCTGGGACAGCCTGTCGGGGTTCGCGCCGCTTTTAGCCAGTTCTTCCAGCATCTGCGCGGCTTCCCTGTACTCTTTCGCCTCAAACAGCGTGACGGCAAGCCGGCGCATGATCTGGGGATTCGCGCCGGAAATCTCGAAAAGTTTTCTGTAAGCCGCCGCGCCTTCCCTGTTTTTGCCCTGGCTGAGATAGACGCTTCCAAGCATCATGAGGCTTTCAGCGGAATCCGGATAGAGTTCCAGCCCCTTGTTGAGGTATTCAGCCGCCGTATCAAAATCGTTGATGCTTGCGTAGTATCGGGCGATCTCGCGGTAGCCGTTGTCGGAGCCGGAATATTTCTGATATTTTTCGTAGGCCCTGACCGCGTTATCGACTTCGCCAAGCTCTAAATAAATGCCGCCAAGCATGTAATAAACGCGCTCATCTTCGGGCGTCAGCTTCTCAAGTATTTCCAGTTCCCGCAACGCCGGGCGCAATCCCGCCCTGCCGGCAGGCGCGCCGCCGCTCCGCCGCGCCTGCGAATCCAGATGGATATTCATCAGCAGCCAGTGCGGATCAGGGTTTTCAGAATCAAGTTTGATCGATTCGTTGGCGTAACGTGTCGCTTCCTGAATATTTCCAATCTGCGCGTAGAGAGCGGCAAGCTCGTAATGAATAGCGGAACTTGCGGGATTGGTTTCAAGCGCGTTCCGCATTTCCGTAAGGGCTCTTGCCGCATCGCCGTTGGCTTCATGCCATTTTGCCAGCGCGTAGTGATAGTAACTGGCCGCCCGGTCGGGCTCCGGCGGAGAATCTTCTCTCAGCGCCTGGTCAAGGTTGATCGGCCCCGATGAGGTCTGCGCGAAAACGAAACCGCAGGCGAAAAAAACAAAAAGCCCGGCAGACGCCAGGCGAAAAAAACGGAAAAAGCGGCGTGTCATAAGCAGTCCTTGAAAAACGGAAATAACGGCAATCAAAAACAATACATTATCGCACACCGCCCGATCCTATTCCAGTCGGCGTAGAGTCCGTTTTTACATGATGGAAGCGGATTTTATATAGTCCAGTTTAGGGAATTCCTTATTAAGATAGGCGTTTCCCTGCGCCTGAATCCGCGGCTGGTTGTCGCTGGGCACGCCTTGATATTCGCTAAAAAAGGAATCCACAATGTTCATTCCTTCAATCACCCTGCCGAACGGAGCGAATCCATCGGCGTCCAAAAAGGAGTTGTCCTTGTAATTGACAAATATCTGGGTTGTGCGTGAGTTTGGCTGCCCCGTCATGGCAAACGTGACGTATCCGCGCTTGTTTGACTCTTTGACCGGATCGTCGGCAAACCGCGCCTTAGACAACACCTGATTAAGCGCCGGATCGCCATGGATGCCGAACTGAACCATGAAATTGTCGATCACCCGGAAAAAACGGCAGTTATTGTAATATCCGTTTTTAACCAGATTGTAAAAACGGTCGGCGCCGTTGGGCGACCATGCCCGGTTGATCTCAATTACAAAATCGCCCTTGGATGTCGTAAATCTCGCCCGAAATGTTTCCGGCGCTTTTTCATTAAGCTGCGCGGGGTTTAAAAGTTTTGCCCTTGCGGTTTCCGCCGCCGTGGGCGCCGGCGCGGATACAGCCGCGGCTTCTTGCGGCTGCGCCTCCGGCGGCGCTTCGGTTTCTTCCGGCGGCACGGGCGCTTCAATTTCGGGCGGCGCGGGCTGCTCGGAAGGCTTACGCGAACAACCGGCGATAAACGCGGCAAACAGAACGGCGAAAATCAAAGAAATTACAGTAAAACGCATTGACGGCTCCTATTCAAACAAGTTTCAAGTTCCGGTTTCGACTCGCCGGAGAAACACCGATTTGCCGCCGCTTAACGCGGCAGCCTTAACGAATCCCGGCGCAGAGGCGCAGAAGACAATATCCTAAAACGCCTTCAGGGATATTTCAAGCGAACCTTGACTCCGGAACAGGGCGGACGCATCTAAAAAGCGTGATTTTTGAATACGTTAGCGTTTTGACCTATATTTTTTTAGGTGTTCAAAATGTTCAATCGCACAATAAGCCGCAATTCAGGCGGAAAATTTAGATGCGTTTGCCCTGGTCGGCGATCAGGGCTGACATCTTACTTTTTTCATTGGGTTTTTCTCCATTTTTTATTTGAGTTAGTTTGATTTAGTGTAACAAAAGCCCTTTGGAAAATTTTATCTTTTTTCATAAATCCCTGGCCCGGTAAAATTTGCATGACATACGATATGACGGATAAAGCAAAATCAGACTTCCGATGTTTAGTATACTCGCCGTCATTACAGGCGGAATTCCGATGCGGGTATATATTTCATCAATATTATCAACAACAAAAATAACAAAACAAAAACCCGAAAACAACAATACAGCCGTGTACAGACGTGAAGGATTACCAAGACATTGCCCCCATTTAAACGACCCGGGAGATAAAACGGCTACAGATAAAATATATGTTGGCAACAGGATATTTATCAAATCATATAGATCCTGTTTTTCAGTCAACAACAGGTTTAGCGAAAAAAACAAGCTTGCCATAAAAACCAACACAACGATAACTGACAGCAAATATTTACTCTTTACTATATCGTTACGTGTCAGCGGCAACGTCGCGTAAAGCACTTCAAGTACGTCCTTTTTTCCCGTATCCATCACGCTGACCACGAGTATCAGTGCCCCATATGAAATAATCATAAACATAGCAGCCGCATTGTCTACATCAATGAACGCACAAATCATAAATGCAAAGAACAATAATATGCCGCGTGATAAAAGTTGATATTTTACAGTCTGCAACATTATCAACATAATGGTCGCCGTTTTATTCATCGCCATTCCCATTTTTCACAGATCCTTATTTCGATAGATTTTGAGCGACAGCATGTAAGACAGACACACGAGAATCAGGCCAAGAGCTATTTTCACTGGCAGTGTCGCGGAAATCAACAACGCAAAAAAGGCAATGAATCCCGGCAAGGAGCGGGATGCGATAAGAATGACAAAAAAGATAATCCCAACAAGGGATATAACGGCTCCGGTCTTCCCGTATCCAATCTTGAAAAAGAGCGGGTATAGCAAAGCCGTGACAAAAGAAGCTACCAGAAACGTATCGGTAATAAGAAAATAAACTGCTTCATTATTCGGAGAAAAAACAGGCTTCAGTAAGAGAGGCGGAAGCATAATAACCGCCAGAACGCAGATAAAACACAGATACTTTGCTTTTACAACATCGTTGCGTGTCAACGACAACATGGCGTGGAGTGTTTCAAGTCTGTTCTTTTCCGCAATGGCAAACGGCTGGGCGATAAATAGTGCCGACATTAAACCGGCGAACCACGCCATTGATGCTTTAGGGGAAGCTTCAAATGAAAACATAAGCATCATCGCAATAGAAAAAAACGGCATGAGTATTTTGGCCATTACCGGCATCGAGCGAAAACCAAGCAATATAAATAAGGCTATTCTATTCATCGCCATTCCTCCTTCCGGCGAGCCGGATGATGGTTTCGTCGAGATTGCCCGGTTCGGCGACGACGGACGGCGGAAGCCGCGGCAGAAGCGCCCGTTCGATAAGGCCGTCAAAGCCGACCGAATGTTCGCGGTATCCGATCAGCAGCTTTTTCTGCTCTTCGTCAAGAATTCCAAGACCGCCCCTTACGATGAAATATTTCCCCAGAAAATCGTCCGCCGGCTGTGACGCCATGATTTTTCCGTTGTCTATGAAGGTGATATAGTCGGCAATTTTTTCCAGATCGGATGTGATATGCGTCGAAAACAGAATGCTCCGATTGCCGCCCGACATGTAATCGCGCAGGATTTCAAGCAGTTCGTCCCGCGCCACCGGATCAAGCCCGGAGGTCGGTTCATCTAAAATGAGAAGATCCGCGCCGTGCGACAGCGCCACCGCCGTCGTCAATTTCATCTTCATGCCGCGCGAAAGCTCTTTGATCTTCTTTTTCGGATTGATGGAAAATTTCACAAGCAGTTTTCGGTAAGTCTCTTTTTCCCACGCGGGATAAAACGGCGCGACGGCGCGTTCCACGGCATCGGGCGTCCAGTCTTCCACAAAAAACGTGTAATCCATAACAACGCCGATCCGCGCCTTGATTTCGCGCTCGGCCTCCAGATGATCCCGCCCGAATACGGAGATGGAACCGTCGTTGAGGCGAAGCATGTTCAGGATTGATTTGATGATCGTGGTTTTGCCCGCGCCGTTTTTGCCTACAAGACCCATGACAAAGCCTTCCGGCAGGTCGAATGAAACGTCTTCAAGCGTAAAATCGGGAAAGCGCAAGGAAAGGTCTTTAAGCGGAAAAAAAGTTGGAAAGCGTTTGGTTACGCCGCGCAGAGATAGAATGTTATTCATTTTTACCGTCCTCCGGAATGTCCTCAAGAAGAAGCGTCCACATGTCCGTCAGTTCCTTTTTCGAAAGCTTTATGAGCCTCGCGGCGGCGATAGCGGCGGAAAGGCCATCCTCGATTTCACGCAGTTTGCCCTCGCGCAGTAATTCGGGGTTTTGCGGGCGCACGTAGCATCCTTTTCCCTGGATGTTGACGACGAAGCCTTCCCGCTCAAGATCGCTGTACGCGCGCATGGTGGTAATGACGCTGATTTTCAGGTCCTTCGCAAGCTGACGGATGGAAGGGAGCAGCGCGCCTTCCGTCAGCTCGCCGCTGAATATGGCGTTTTTGATCTGTTCGCGAATCTGCTCGTAGATCGGAACGCCGGCCAGATTGGAAATCACGATGTTCAAGCGTCAATCCTCAAAGTCAATATACCGTTTATTTAATACATAAACAGTATGAACACTATATAAACACCTGTCAACAGAAAATTAACTTCCCGGTAACAATCCGGGAGCGGCGGCGTAAATATTTTTAATGTGGGCGTTGTTCTAATTTCTGCTGTATGCTGTATTAGAAACGTTCTGCAACATCTTTAAAAATGGGCTGGAAATGGACAAAATAGAATATGTTTTGGAGATCTGATATGAAAAAGAAAACCGGTATTTTTATTGCCAGTTGTTGCTGTATTTTCGCCGTTCTGGCTCCGGGGTTGTTCGCAAAGGACCCGTCGCCGGAACAACTGATTGCCGGGCATCTGAAGGCAATCGTTGATGCGCCGGCCGCGCTGTCCCAGATAAAATCCATAACTTTTGTCGGAACATCGGAGGTTAATTTTATCCTGGGGATGAGCGGAAATATGTCCGGAACCTCCATGCTGGTGTCCGAAGGGCCTAAAATGGGCATTGTCATGAAATTTCAGGACATAAATTATCCGGGAGAATACTTTGCCTATGACGGCAAATCCGTATCCGTGGGACACATGAAGCCCGGACTTAAATCCCCCATCGCCGATTTTATGTTTCGCTACAATAAAGTATTGAAAAACGGGATGATAGGAGGAATTTTTTCCAACGCCTGGCCTCTTCTGGACGTCAAGGGCGACAAACCGAGGAACATGAAGGTTCGCACAACCAGGGTTGATGGCGCGGAGTTGTACGAGCTTGAATATCGTCCCCGGGACGATCACGGCGACATGAAAATCCGCATGTATTTCGATCCGGAAACCTACCGGCATGTGCGCACGGAATACAAAGTCAGCACAAGGGACGATGTGACCACGGGATTCAACAGTCCGATTGATGGAGACGGCATGGTGAAGGACATGGCGATCGCCGAAGTCAGGGGAGAGTCTTACTACACTCTTACGGAGAAATTCGATGACTTCAAGAAAGTCGGCGAGCTGACCTTGCCGCACAGCTATACGTTGGATTATATGATCGACGGCTTGAACCAGTCCGGATTTATAGCGAAATGGAATATAAACATTTTGACCTGGGGGTTCAACACGCCGGGCATAGACCCGGATATTTTCAAGGCGGAAAAGTAGGCCGCCGTTAGGCGGCTAGTGGCCAGTGGCTGGTGGCTAGAGGGGTGGCGACCGGGGCCGGTCGCCCCTGCTGGACACTGAGAATCTCGTTATGACCTTGCGATTGTTGGTTGCGGATGATAACGCGGCGATGCAGAAAATGGTCCGGCTGGCTTTTGCCGGGGAAAATGCCGTAATTGAAGCTGTTTCAAGCGGAGACGCCGCGCTCGGCATACTGCGTGAGTTTCGCCCGGATGTGGTATTGGCGGATGTTTCCATGCCGGGCTTCAACGGATACGAAGTCTGCGAACGCATCCGCCGGGATCCGGAATTCGCCGCTATTCCGGTGATCCTGCTCAATGGAGCTTTCGATCCTTTCAACGATGAAGAGGCCGCGCGTGTTGAGGCGAGCGGTCAGCTTACAAAGCCTTTCGATCCTTCCGAAATGATCGCTATGATGGAAAAGCTGTTGCGGGAAAGCGCGCGCCGCGCGGCTTTCGATTTTTCGGGAAATAAAAATGATGACGATTCCGGCGCGGAAGCTGAAATTGCGCCTGAACTTTTAACGCCGCCGTCCGCAACCGGTGACTCCGGCGCGCGGCGCGGTACTTTTAAGGAAGCACTGATTGTATCTCCACGCGCATTGGAATCGTACCTTGGCCGGAACCGCATTCTTGAAATATTCGGAGATGAAACGCTCGACAGTAAAGCCGCCGCGGACAGCCGGATTTCCGATGAGTTTATAGAGCAGCTCGCGGAAAGGGTGGCGGAAAAACTATTTCCGGATATTGAAGCATTGATTGCAAAAACCTGTTGCCGCTCAAATTAACGTCATTTTAACTTCATTCCGCCTGCGGGCGGCCGTAACGGTCGCCCCCGCACTGATCACTCGCCACTAGCAACTAGCCACTGGCCGCAAGCGGCCAACCTACCTCTGCTGAGGTTTCCGCTGATAGCGGCTTGGTTTGCTTTGCTGCCCCGCGCCGCCTGACGGATTTACGTCATCGCCAGAAGCTGGAGCGGAATTCCGCGAAACATCCGGCGAGCCGCCGGAGCCGGCCGGAGGCGCGGATGTTTCGTCACCCGGCTCACCGG
>JAIRVC010000013.1 GCA_031254095.1 Acidobacteriota bacterium | reverse complement strand
ACGCCTTAACCGCGTCCACATGCGCCGCTGTCGGATAAAACTCCGAATCAACGGCGACGCCCCTGATTTCACGATACGATAAACCCAAAAGCTCCAGCAAACCCGCGCGCCCCGCCAGGCTCTCCGTCACATCCTTCATAAGATGAAACGCCTGCGAACCCGTTAAATAGAATTGCCCTTTCCTTTTCGTTTCGTCCGCGATCATTTTGACGTTGTGAAGGATTCCCGGTTCGTACTGAATTTCATCCACGATAAGTGGCGGTTCATATTGCATAAAAAACAGCGACGGCGTTTCGCTTGCCGTCATGCGGGCGTTGTGGTTGTCAAGCGTCACGTAGTTGAGACCTTTTTTAACTTCTTTCAGCAGTGTTGTTTTACCGGCTTGACGCGGCCCGGTAACGATTACCGCCGGATACATTTCCGCTCTTTTTAACAAAGCCTTTTCGACGTGCCGCCTGATGTACATACAATCGCCCCATATTTCCGTGAAATTTGCAATCGGATTGCATTATACACATTATTTGTGAACCATCCGGGCAAGAATCTCCGAGACAAGAAGATCAATTTCCGGCGACTGCGAATCCTTGAGCGCGGATTTCAGCCGCACGGTTGCGTCGATAAGCGTCATATTTTTAAGCGGCGCGATAATTTTCCGCATCAGATCGCCCGAAGTTGCCGCCCATGAACCGTTCTCGATAAAAGCCACGGTGCGGTTCTGGATATTATGCGCGGCCAGGTCGCGGAGCAGTTCATCCATGCTGATGAAGATTCCGGCGTTGTATGTCGTGGATGCGAAAACAAAATGACTCCACCTGAACGCCGCCGCGATGATGCTGGACGCCGAAGCGACTGAAACATCGTAGACGGCGGTTTTTACGCCTTTATCCCTCAGGCGGCAGGCCAGAATCTCCGCGGCGTTCGCCGTATTGCCGTAAACGGAAGCGTAGGCGATCATCACGCCCGTTTCTTCTGGCGTATATGTACTCCATTTTTGATACTTTTCAATGAAGCCGTCAATGTTCACGCGCCATACAAAACCATGCAGCGGGCAGAGCATGGAAATCTCGACGGACGCGATTTTTTTCAGCATTGCCTGTACCTGCGGCCCGTATTTCCCGACTATGTTGGCATAATAGCGCCGCGCCTCGTCCATGTAATCGCGGTCGAAATCAACTTCGTCGGCGAATATCGCTCCGTTAAGCGCGCCGAAAGTTCCGAAAGCGTCGGCGGAAAACAGGATTTTGTCCGTCTTGTCGTATGTGATCATGACTTCTGGCCAGTGAACCATCGGAGCGGATAAAAACATGAGTTCGTGCTTGCCGGTATTGAGCGTTGAGCCTTCCTCCACGATCAATGAACGGCCGGCGATGTCGATGTCGAAAAACTGTTTTATCAGAGCGGCGATTTTTGCGTTGCAAACCACGGTTGTTTCCGGATGCAGAGTCAGCACCGCGCCAAGTGATTCCGAATGATCCGGCTCCATGTGTTGAACGACCAGATAATCCAGCTTCCGGCCGCCGAGCGTGCAGGCGATATTCTCCAGAAAAACCTTGCATACGGCCTTGTCAACCGTGTCAAAAAGCACGGCGGCTTCGTCCAGCAGAATATACGAGTTATATGAAACTCCGTCAGGAACAGAATAAACGCCTTCAAACATCGCCAGGCGGCGGTCGTTTCCGCCAACCCAGAATAGGTCGTCAGTTATCTTTTTTGTGCAATACATTTGTCACCTTTAAGTTAATGTTTAATTTGTAAGGTTTTCTCCAGCTCGCGTTTTACGCGCTTCAAATCGCTTTCGCTCAGAAGCGGCAGGAGTCTGTTTATTTCCTCAATAATGGTTTTTTGATCCGGAACGGGAGACGCGGCATCCGTGGCAGGCTTTGACATTGATTTTCTTTTTTGGCATGTCCGGGCGGGGTCGGGGACAGGGGTTGAGGAATCCGTTAAGGATGCCGATGGATCATGGACAACCTTTCCGTTTTCGTCAAACACCCGGTATACCTCCGCTTTTTTTTCTTCGGCGGCGGCTACGGCATTGGCGAGTTCTTTATACGCGCCTATCTGCGACGCGCCGTCTTCCCGGGTTTTTCGTACACGGTAAATGACGGCAACGGATGTCGGCTCCGGTTCGGATACGGGTTCAGCCGCGGCCTCCATCGCCTTTTTTACGTCGGCGCGAAACGTATCCATGCTTTTGCCGTGCATTGGAAACCAGTGCATAACATCGCTATGCGCGGACGCTATACCTAGGCTGCTTCCCTCGCTGTGGCATAGCAACGCGGGTTTTTCCGGCTTTATGCCGTATGTCCGGCATAGCATGGCGCAAAGCTCCACGGCCTCACGGTATACGCCGGTAAAATAACCGGCGTCGTTCTTTCCGTCTTCGCATATTTCAAAGCCGATATACGTATCGTTTGCTTTGCCTCCCGCGTGCCAGCCCCTCATCTCCCACGGTAGCGTCTGATATGTCGCTATGGCGCCGTCCGCCAGCTTGCCGATAAAGGCATGGACGCACACTTCGCGTCCGTCCGGCTTTGGCTGATTCCAGTGGTTGTTGTTTCTGTTCGCGCCTAAAAGCCCGTCGTCGGGACAGACATAGCGTTTTAACTCCGGGTTGTTCGCGCCTGTGCTGTGCAGCATTATCCCGGCCGGCGCTATCTTCCTTCCGGCGATATAGCAGTTGTTTCCGGTCAGCAAAAGCTTTCTGAGATTCATACGGGCGTCTCCGAAATGCCGCCATGTTTTGCGGGCATCGCTCTTTTTAATTCTTCCCCGCGGACAGGGGAACGTCAACCTCCATCTGCGCATGGTTGATATGGAATCGCGAAGATGTTGCGCGCTTTTTGCGTGTTTCTTATGTGAAAATGTCGGATTCCGAGGTAATTGCAAAACCTGTCAGATTGCGCCCCTTCAGGGCTTTGGTTATTCGGGCATCTGTTTCGCAGGGCTTTGCCCCGCGCTATTGATCAAAGGCTTTCAGCCTTTATTTATGCGTATTTCAGGGCTGAAAGCCCGTAATAAACAGCACAGGGTGAAGCCCTGTGTTTTCGGATAAATATAAAATCCAAGCCCTGA
>JAIRVC010000333.1 GCA_031254095.1 Acidobacteriota bacterium | reverse complement strand
TATTTCCGATATTTTCGGGATGTCAACCAAAAAATCAAAATATCAATGTCTGAATGAGGCAATTGCAGAAACTTCCTGATTTTCAGGAACTTGCCAACAAAACGCGCACATTCACATGTCTTTTACAACTGCCTCTGCATGTCTACAAAATATTTGCGTTACAGGAAAGTAAAATGGACGCCTGATTTTTTCAGGCGTCCGTTGATTTACATATTCAGATTCAGTTTACTTTTTGTTATTCAATGCCTGGTATTCGGGGCGCTCAACGTGCGCGATTTTTTCCGGGCGGACGGATGCCTCCTGGGTGATGCTGGCGTCGATGAAGATGAACGGCTTGCCGACGCGCTTAATATCCAAAGGACAATGCTTTGTACCCTTTGGAATGAAAATATAGCAGGGGTAGTTGATCTTCAGAATTTCTTCGCCAAGGGTAAACTCAATGTCGGCGTCGAACTCTGAAAAACTTTCCGCTCCTAAAAGGTACACCCATTGATCGAATGGATGTACATGGGTCGGGCTGCCCAATACGTCGGGTTTGGTGATATGCGCGAATCCCATCGACAGGGCGGATTCCGGGATTTCCATCGAGCCAAGGCCGGTGACCATCGGTTTTTTGATGGTGTTGTGGATTGATTTCCAAGGTTTAAGTTCATACACGGTCGCTTCCCGCCGGACATTCTCTATTTTCGGCATTTTTGCCATAAACGTCTCCTGTGTAATGATTTATTTAAGAACGATGCCATTTTACTCAATTTCACGTTTTAATCAATATTTTCGCCCTGCCTGCCGGCCTATTTGCTCACCTATAACTTCATTCCGGAAGTTACCCTCCAAGATGGTTCACGGCGGATTTTTCTGACCACTAACCACTGATCACTAACCACTGGCCGCCGTCAGGCGGCTTCATTATAAATCTTGCGGGGGCGGCAAAAACAGGGTAGGGTATGCCGTATGCAAAGCCATACGCGCCGTATCCGCCATGTCATCCTTGCCGGGCTTGCGATTGCCGTCTCCATATGTTTTGTATTCAGACAGACTTCCGGTTTTTCGGGCATAGTTGAAAGGCAATACGTTAAAAAGGAATTTCATATTCCCATGCGCGACGGCGTCCGGCTTTTCGCCGCCGTTTACTCGCCGCGGGATACGTCGCGCAGCTATCCAATCATGCTGCACCGGACGCCTTACGGCATAGCGCCATACGGCGAAGACCGCTATCCTTCAATGCTCGGGCCGTCAATGGAACTTCAGAGCGAAGGCTTTATTTTCGTCTATCAGGATGTGCGCGGACGAATGATGTCCGAAGGGGAATTCGTCAATATGACGCCGCATCGTCCGGTCAAAAAAGGGCGAAAAGATATAGACGAAGCAAGCGACGCCTACGATACGATCGACTGGCTGCTGCGCAATATTCCAAACAATAACGGCAGGGTTGGGATGTGGGGAATTTCCTACCCCGGATTCTACGCCGCCGCGGGCATGATCGACGCGCATCCGGCTCTCAAAGCGGTTTCGCCGCAAGCGCCGATCGCGGACTGGTTCATTGGCGACGATTTTCATCATAACGGAGCTTTTTTTCTCTCGCATGCTTTCAGTTTTCTCTCCAGTTTCGGCCGCCAGCGCCAGGGACCGACAACGCGGACGGAGCCTTCATTTGTTTTCCCCACACAGGACGGATATGAGTTTTATCTCAGCATGGGGCCGCTGTCTGAAGCAAACAGAAAATATCTGAAAAACGAAATCAGTTTTTGGAACGACATCATGAAGCACGACGCCTATGATGATTTCTGGCAGTCCCGGAATATTCTGCCGCATCTGAAAAACATCGGTCCCGCCGTTATGACGGTCGGCGGCTGGTTTGACGCGGAGGATCTCTTTGGGCCGCTTGGAGTCTATCAGTCGGTCGAGGCGTCAAGTCCTGACGCCTACAACGTTCTTGTTATGGGACCCTGGTATCACGGAGCGTGGGCGCATTCGGCGGTTAATTATCTGGGCGAAATATACGTCGGCACGGACACTTCGGAGTTCTATCGCCGTGAGATCGAATATCCTTTTTTCATGCGCTTTCTGAAAGACGCGAAAGATCCGGGTCTTCCCGAAGCTTACATCTTTGATACCGGCCTTAACGAATGGAAAAAAGAAAGCGTCTGGCCGCCGAAGCCGCAAGCGCCGGCGCGCAAATTGCAGTTATGTTCCGGAGGCAGGCTTTTGTGGGACGCCTGCGGCGACCGGCCGAAAAACGCCGGGGTAAACGCCGATGCTTTTGACGAATATGTCAGCGATCCTTCGCGGCCCGTTCCATATATGAATAGCGTACCGACGGGGATGGCGCGTGAATACATGGTCGCGGATCAGCGTTTTGCCGCGGGCCGTCCGGACGTTCTTGTCTATTCAACCGACCCGCTTGACCGGGATGTGTCGTTGCGCGGCCCTGTTAGCGTCAGCCTGAATGTTTCGACTACGGGAACCGACGCCGATTTTATTGTGAAGCTGATAGACGTCTATCCCGACGAATACGATTCGGAGCGCTACAAAGACAACCCGTCAATGAAAGGCTATCAGCGGCTTGTGCGCGGCGAGCCCTTCCGGGGAAGATTCCGGAACGGTTTTTCGCGCCCCGAACCTTTTGTGCCGGGACGGGTTGAAAAAATCGAATACGTTATGCCCGACATCGCGCACACATTCCGCCGGGGGCACAGGATTATGGTTCAAATACAATCAAGCTGGTTCCCGCTGATTGACCGGAATCCTCAAAAATTCGTAAACATCCGCAAGGCGTCGGCGCGTGATTTTCAGGAAGCGACACAGAGGATATTTCATTCGCCCGATAGGCCGTCATACATCTCGCTTGTTTTTGGAAACGCTGATTAATTGCGTGCGCGGGCGAATTGCCAAATTGTGAACCGCGCCGAGTTTCCCGGAGGCTTTATAATTTGAGAGAGGGTAGAGTTTATGGGAAAGCGTTTTTTGATTTATAATGCTGAATGCGCAATCCGCGTTTAATAAAAAAGAAGCATATCCATTTGGAGGTTTGTGATGGAACAGGAAACTTTAGGCGAACCAGTTCGGGAAGAATCAGTCAAAGCAAAGAATTTTTTTTCGCGTCTCGGCGGCGTCTTTTTTTCTCCGCGTGAGGCGTTTACGGAAATCGGACGCGCGCCGCGAATTCTGATTCCCGTCATCGCAATCATTATGGTCGGCGCGTTAAGCACTTGGTATATCACCGTCAAGATCGCTCCATCGGTGATTATAAAGGAACAGCTTGGAGGCCTGTATGAAAGGATGCCGGACGAACAGCGCGCGGCAATTGAGCAGTCATCCCAATCTTCCAGTCCGATTCG
>JAIRVC010000329.1 GCA_031254095.1 Acidobacteriota bacterium | reverse complement strand
CTCGCTGCCTGAAAAACAGATCGACCGCAACGATCCAGCCATGGCGAATATCTATATTCACAGCGTGGCAAAAGACATCATTCCCTATATTGAGAAGAACTACCGCGTACAGACCGATCCCGCCCATCGCGCCGTTTCCGGGCTGTCGATGGGAGGCGGACACACTCTTGCTTTGTCCAACAACTATCCGGGAATGTTCCATTACATACTCCCTTTAAGTATGGGCACAAAGGAAAGTCCTGAAATCAACGCCCAGTTGCAGGCTCTCAAGAAGGCGGGATACAAACTTTACTGGGTCGCTTGCGGCACGGATGATTTTGTCTGGGAAAGCGCAAAGGCTCTCGACGCGGTACTGACAAAGAACGGGCTTGAACATACGTTCCACGTAACGGACGGCGGCCACACATGGGCAAACTGGCGCAAGTATCTTAATACTTTCGCGCCGTTGCTGTTTAAATAATCTGGAGTGAAACCAATGATGAAAAATGTATTTTTTTTGATTGCGGCCATGGGAGCGGCGGGAATGATGCTTTCATGCAATGCGGACAAAACGCCCCAGCTGGGAAAAGCGTCGATTGACGAAGTCGTCCGGGCCATGACTCTGGAAGAGAAGGTCCAGTTGCTGATCGGGACGGGAATGGCCGGTTTATCGGACGACGGTCCGGTCGTGGGCGTAACGGAGTCCATTGTGCCGGGCGCGGCGGGAACGACCCGGCCGATACCCCGCCTTGGCATTCCCGCTATTGTATTGGCGGATGGGCCAGCCGGACTGCGGATTGCTCCCGTTCGCGAAGGCGATTCGCAAACCTATTATTGCACCGCGTTTCCGGTCGCGACGCTTCTTGCTTCCGCGTGGAATACGGAAGTTGCGGAAAATGTAGGTAAAGCTGTAGGAAAAGAAGTGCTGGAATACGGCGTGGACGTATTGCTTGCGCCCGGCATGAATATTCACCGCAATCCGCTGTGCGGCAGGAACTTCGAATATTACTCCGAAGACCCTCTGATAAGCGGCAAAATAGCGGCGGCAGTGGTTCGCGGCGTTCAGTCCAACGGAGTGGGCACATCCATAAAACATTTTGCGGCGAACAACCAGGAAACCAACCGGATGGGAAACGATGTCCGCATCAGCCAGCGCGCTTTACGCGAAATCTACCTGAAGGGATTTGAAATTGCCGTAAAGGAAGCGCAGCCCTGGACAGTCATGTCGTCCTACAATTACATCAACGGAACGATGACTTCCGAAAGCCGTGAATTGCTGACCGATATTTTGCGCGGTGAATGGGGATTCAAGGGAACCGTTATGACCGACTGGACCGGCGGTAAATATCCTCCGGCGCAGGTTCACGCCGGCAACGATTTGCTGATGCCCGGCTCGCCCAGGCAATACGAGGCGATTATGGCGGCAACCGCCGACGGTTCGCTATCCGTGGAGGATATCGACCTGAACGTCAAAAGGATATTGGAGCTGATTATCGCGTCGCCACGCTTCAGGGGATATAAATTTTCCAATCGTCCGGATTTGAAAGCGCACGCGGAAATCAGCCGTCAATCGGCAACCGAAGGAATGATTTTGCTGAAAAACGAGCGGGCGCTGCCACTGCCCGAATCGGCTAAAAAAGTGGCTGCCTTCGGCATTACGTCTTACGATTTTATTTCCGGAGGCACGGGGAGCGGGGATGTCAATGAAGCCTACACCGTATCGCTGCGCGAAGGCTTGATCAACGCGGGCTATCAACTCAACGATGAGTTGGCCGCTTTGTATGAAAACTACATAAACGCTGAAAATGAAAAACTTAGACCGGACGCCGGCAATCCTTTTGCGGCGTTTATGCCCAGAACCCGTCCCGCCGAAATGCCGCTCTCCGCGGCCGTATTGAAAAAAATGGCGGAAGAAACCGATGTCGCCCTGTTGACCATCGGCAGAACTTCCGGGGAATTTCTGGATCGGAAAATTCCGGACGATTTCGATATGTCGGACAATGAACGCAGGCTGATTCGGGAAGTCTGCAATGTTTTTCACGCGGCTGGAAAAAAAGTAGTGGTCATACTGAATATCGGCGGCGTGATCGAAACCGCTTCATGGAAAAACCTGCCCGACGCGATCCTGCTGGCATGGCAGGCCGGACAGGAAGGCGGCAACGCGGTCGCTGACATATTGAAAGGCGCGGTCAATCCGTCCGGAAAATTGACGATGACTTTCCCGATCCGTTATATGGACGCGGCTTCTTCGGCTAATTTTCCTTACGATTATCAGTTCGACACGAGAAACGCCGCCAGTCTGTTCAGCAGTCAGTATGAAAATAAAAAAGAATCCGTGCGCAATGTGGATTATACGGAGTACGCGGAAGATGTTTTCGTCGGCTACCGTGATTTCGATTCTTCCGGCAAGAGCGTATCGTATCCATTCGGACATGGGCTTTCATATACGGAATTCGCGTATGAAAACGCCGCCGCTTCGGTTAAAAACGACGGATATACTTTTAGCTTTACAGTCAAAAATACGGGAAACGCGGCCGGAAAAGAAGTAGCGCAGCTATATATCGCCGCTCCCGGAAAATCCATGAAAAAACCGGTCAAGGAATTGAAGGCTTTTGTCAAAACAAAACTTTTGCAGCCCGGCGAATCGCAGACGATTCAGCTGACGATTACAAAAGAGGATTTGGCTTCCTACGATGAAGGAAGCGGTCAATGGATGGTTGAATCGGGAGATTATGTCGGATTGATCGGGAGTTCTTCCGAAAACATAAAGCAACGCATCAACTTTCAATATTAGAAAAAGGAGTGACGCTATGATTGAAGGCAACAAAGCCAAAAGCGACGAAGCCGCCGCCAAAAAGAAATATTCACGGCGTGATTTTCTGGCTACAGGCGGAGTGGCGGTAGCCGCCCCAGCCATTATCGCAACGGCAACATCAACCGCCGGCGCCGCGCAGACCGCCGGCGCCGCTATACCAAGATCGCAAGGGTATATTGTTTTCGACAGCAGAAAGTGCATCGGCTGCACTACCTGCATGTTGAGCTGCTCTCTGACTCATTACGGAGAGCAGAACCTGTCGCTTTCGCGGATACAGATCATACAGGATTCTTTTGGCAAGTTTCCGAATGATCTTACAATCGCGCCCTGCCGTCAGTGCGTGGAACCGGTCTGCGTCCGTGCCTGTCCCGTTGGCGCGGCGCATGTGGATACGGCCAACGGCAATGTTCGCGTAATAGATGAGCAAAAATGTATCGGCTGCAAGATGTGTCTGAAGATGTGTCCGCAGCAGCCGCGCCGGACGGTATGGAACAGCAAAGCGAATAAATCATCGAAATGCGATCTTTGCGTCAACACTCCTTTCTGGAAGGAAAAAGGCGGGCCGGGCGGCAAGCAGGCCTGCGTGGAAATCTGTCCTGTGCGCGCGCTGAAGTTCGTAACGGAAGCGCCCGACCAGGAAGAAACGAACGGCTACCAGGTGAATCTGCGGAACGATCACTGGCTGAGACTTGGGCTTGTGGATGACAGCCGTCAGCCAATGCCTCCGCCGCTTGGCGGAGCGAAACCCAAGGACGGCGCTACCGGCGCTAAACCGAAAGCATAGAGAGAGGAGAAATACATTATGCCAGGCGTATTTACAGGTAAGATATTAAGAGTCAATTTGACGACAAAGCAGGTCAGCACGCTGCCGACGGAAAAGTATATGGATTTCGGCGGCGGACACGGGATGGGTTCCGCGATTTTCTTTGAACTGGTTGGAGCGCAGCTCCCGTTTGAGGCTTTCGACCCGCGCAATCTAATAATAATGATGGCGTCTCCTTTCGCTGGCACTTCCATGCCCGGCGCGGGACGCTGCGAAGTTCAGGGCCTCGCGCCCAACCTTTACCCGGCCGAATGGTTTGGCCACAGCAATTTCGGCGGGCGTTTCACCGCCCAATTGAAGTTCGCGGGCTGGGACGGCATCGTGGTTGAAGGCGCGTCGGAAAACCCCGTTTACATTAGCGTTATCAACGATCAGGTCAAAATCGAAGACGCC
>JAIRVC010000295.1 GCA_031254095.1 Acidobacteriota bacterium | reverse complement strand
TATCCTGACGCCCAAATCGGATTTTATGCAGAGTATGAAAGACAGCAACGACCCTTTGTATAAGAAAATCGTGCAAACTTTGCCGGAAAGCACAGAAATAGCCGATTACGTTGTCAGTCTGACTATTGAAGCAAGGAAATAGTTTTCCATAAGGGTTGTATGAGCAACATTACAACCGAAATCACGGTTCTTGGCGGATGGCCTGCTGGATATTTTGCGGATAACCCTTGGAGCAAAGGCCGAGGTTCTCGCGGATATGATTAATCCACATCCCGCTTTGAACGAGGCTATTTGGGAGGCAATAGCCGGGAGAGTAATTTACATTGTTTAAGCATCGTCAGGAGGCTTCTTATGGAAGAAAAACGGCTTTACGGTTTCATTCTATGTGTTTGCACAGGAAAATGTCCGGGGTTCAGGGATATGGACATTTGGGATTTGGTTAACCAAGTGCGAGTGGAGTTGCCCGTGGAGTATGGTTTTATTCATCCCCAGCTTTGCGAGGAAGACGGCGACCGTTTTCTCGCTGATTTTCTGCAAGTCCATCGAAAAGTAATCATTGCTGCCTGCGCTCCTAATATGCAGAGGAAAATGTTCAAACAGGCGTTTGAGGACGCAGGGTTAAAAATGGAAGAGAACTGCGTCATGCTTGACATTCGGGAAATGAGTACCGAAAAAGCGTTTGAAAAAGCCAAAGACGCGCTGGTCAAACTCGGATACGAGGTGGACGAGGCATGAGCGAAACAACCTTTATGGGTGTCACGCGCGACAGGATCGACTGGAGTCCACGGATTGATTATGACAAATGCAATGACTGCATGGAATGCGATGAATTCTGCCCGCACGATGTTTTTGAAGTACGTGAGGATCAATCGCCAAAACTTATTGTGAAAAATCCGGAAAATTGCGTTGTTTTTTGCCGCGCCTGCGCCAAGACCTGCGGCCCGGACGCGATTACATTTCCCAATAAAAACGAGACGACCGCCTATATCAAGCAGATCCGAAAGGGGGAAGCCGCCGGTGGATAAATCTTACGCGGTATTGCCATGCAACGGTCTGGATAAGTGCGCCGGCAGCGTGACGCGCGAGATCGCTCTCCGATTACTGAAAAAGACAGACAGCAAAATTATCTGCCCCGTATTTTTCCGGGTTTCGGATAGCCGCTACGGCAAACTGGCGCAGGAAAAACCCCTGTTGGTGCTGGACGGCTGCGCTACGCGTTGTGCCAGTAAGCTGGCAGCGGAAAAGGGCTTGAAAATCGACGAGCGTATTAATGTCAGCGACATGGCTAAAGAAGAAAATATCGCCCTCGGCTTGGATTTGACCCTGAACGCAGAGGCGCAAACTCTGGTGGAACGCACTGTCGCCGGATTATTGAGTTCGTCCGAAACAGTAGCGGTTGATCAAGAGGGGGCTGCTCACGCTTTTTTTCCGGCGTGTCTCAGCTATGAAACATTTCAAAAGGACAAATTCATCTTTCGTCTCCCTGTTGATGAAGGATTCTATTTCAATGAAAACGATGTTTGGGCTTATGTTTCAGGAACCCATGCGCGGATAGGCGTTACGGATTTTGTACAAAAAAGCCTTTCAGATATTATGTTCTTTACTCCGACCGCCGTCGGAGCGGAAATTGAACAGTTTGATGATTTAGGGACTGTCGAATCCGGCAAGGCCGTTTTTGAAATCATAAGTCCGGTAAGCGGCATCGTCACGTCTATCAATGAAAAACTTATAGATGCTCCGGAAATGTTGAATCAAAACCCATATGAACAGGGATGGATCGCTGAAATTGAGCTTTCGGACTTCGCCGAAGATCGTAACTTGCTCCATACTTTTAGCGGATACTTACCCATAATGAAACGAAAGGTTACTGAATTTCATGTCTGAAGTCGTTGTTGTGCCATGCAGCGGTATCGGCAAGGTAACGGGCTTGATCGCTCGCGAAACAGTCTTGCGGGTTACCGGAAAAACAGCGCCTGAGATTGCCGAAACTGCCTGTCTGGCGCACCTGGTCACCGGAGACGATGAAGCCAAAGCTAAAGTGTCGGGCCGCGCCTGTATCACGGTCGATGGCTGCACAGCGCTTTGCGCCGCTAAAAGCGTTGAGGCTGTCGGCGGCGGCGTTCAGGCAAAATTTCAGGTTCTGGACGAGATGCGCAAGCATCGCGGCAAAAACGCGGGTGACGGAACGGCGCTGACTTCCGACGGCTGGCAGATCGTTGATGAATTTGCGGCTCAAATTGCGCAACGTGCCAATGAATTATATAAGGAGGCAAATAATGGCTGACGAACAGGTAGGAATTCTCGCCTGTAGCGGAGAAGAATGCCTTGGCGGAACGATCTCAAGGCTCGCCACCCGCCGTGTAATGGAAAAACTGAGGCCGAAGCGCGCGGTTACGCTTTGCCTGCCACTGTATATCGCGGGCGGTGAAGAAGAACGCAATTTCGCCAAAGACTACCCGGTTATTGCGGTGGAAGGCTGCTCAAAGCATTGTTCGACGCGCGCGTCCGAAAAGTTCAGCGGCAATGTGCGTGACACCGTTGATATTTCGGAGATACTCGGCGAAGATGCCGCGCTGGCAAAAACCGTATCCGCCCGCGATTTTACCGCGGAACATCAGGATATGATCAAAACTGTATCGCGCGAAATATGCGCAAAGCTGGATGCTATTTTTGTGGCTGGTTAATTTCCGTACATAGGGACGGATAAACATAAAATATCGGGGATTCGTTTTGGTGACCAGTTTCTGACCACTGCGCTGATACTGCCCCGGTTAATGAAATGAGAGGTGTTT
>JAIRVC010000221.1 GCA_031254095.1 Acidobacteriota bacterium | reverse complement strand
TCCGCTTTTGCCTCAGTCGCAAGCCTTGATTTTGGGGCTTTCGGAGGTTGCCTGAGGAAATGTTGATACGGAAATGTACGGCGGGTAGTCAAGATGTGAGCAACCGCAAGTTATGCCATGTAGGACATATCTGTATGCGTGGAAACAAGCGGGCAGAGCTTGCGGCAATTTTGCGGCGCGCGTCCTCTGTCTTGCGGCGCTTGCTTTGCGGCGGTCTTACTGTTACGATCGTGCAAACGGTTAAGTAATTATCGTGCAATCGGTTAAATAATAATTGTGCAAATGGTTAAATGAGAGCTTCTTGCCTGATAAAAAAAGCGAAGAGAAAAGCAGGGATTAAAGCGTATGGCATTAACTGAAAACGGATACAAATCAAGGCTGATCGACAAAAAGATTGAAAAGTATTTGAAGGGAAAGAAATCAAATCGGGCGCTTCAAGGCTTACGCAAGAAAAACTGCTGGACATTGTAACTCGCGGCGGCTGGCCTGAGAACATAGGCGCGCCAAAAGAAGACGCCGGGATACTGCCTGAGCAATACATCATTGCTATTGCCGAAACGGATATAACAAATGCGGACAACGTTAAACGCAATCCCGACCTGGCATTGCATTTACTTGCCGCTGTCGCGCGAACGAATCTAACTGCCGCAAAATTGAATACGATCACGGCCGATGTTCAGGCTCGATTTGGCGGCATTGCAAGGCAAACGATAGCAGACTATCTCTCCGTATTGACGCGCCTGTATGTTATTGAAGAAATTCCGCAATGGTTTCCTGAACTTCGCGACAAACTTCGCCTCCGAAAAACTCCCAAAAGGATGCTGGCCGACCCTTCCATCGCGATAAGCGCTTTAAAAGCCCGTCCAGGCGATCTTGCCAGGGATCCCCGTACTCTTGGCATGGTCTTTGAAAATTTGTGCCTTAGGGATTTGCTTGTTTATTCCGAAGTAAACGGAGCTAAAGTCAGCCATTATCATGATGCAAGCGATCTTGAAGTTGACGCAATTATTGAACTTGGATCAAAATGGGCGGCCGTGGAAATAAAGATGGGCGCGCACAGAGTCGAAGAGGGCGCCGCTGTCTTGAAGCGTCTCGCGTCAAAGCTTGTTTCCAAGGGCGCGGACAGCCCGGCATTTTCAGCCGTAATTACCGGCGGAGGGCCGCTTCACAGAAGGGAAGACGGAATATATGTGATTCCAATCGATTGCTTAAAGCCTTAATGAAATATTGATAACATGTGAAGATGACTTATGAATATAACAAAATACCCGGCGTGATACATTGCCCCATTATTAAACAGGCGTTGCGGGGCATGTACGCATTTTTCGCCAAACATGCGAAAACGGCGGCTCGCCGATAACCCTGATTCGGAGATGATTATGCTGAAATATGTTGTGAGATGGATTTCGATTGCGGCCGCGTGTTGCCTTATTGCCGCTATACCGGCCGCCGCCGCTTCCTGTGAAAGTCTGGCGTCGCTGAAATTGCCGGATGGGAAAATCACTTCCGCGGCCGTTGTCGCCGCGGGTGCTTTCACGCCTCCCGGCGCGGGCGGCCCTCTTGCGGGCGGCCCCGGCGGTTCGGCGGTTTTTAAGGCCGCGCCCGCCTTTTGCCGCGTCGCCGCCACTTTGACGCCGTCTCCGGATTCCGACATCAAAATAGAAGTCTGGATGCCCGTCGAAAAATGGAACGGAAAACTTGTCGGCATCGGAAACGGCGTCTGGGCCGGCAGCATCAGCCATTCCGCCATGGCGGAACCTCTTGCCAAGGGTTACGCGACGGTGGCGACGGATGCCGGTCATACGGGCAACGGCATGTCGGGCGCGTTCGCGGCCGGGCATCCTGAAAAACTTATTGATTTCGGCTATCGCGCGGTTCATGAAATGACGGTCAAGGCCAAGACTTTCATCGAAGCCTTCTATGGCAGGAAGGAACAGCGTTCCCTCTGGGTAAGCTGTTCAACCGGCGGCAGACAGGGACTCATGGCAAGCTACCGTTATCCCGATGATTTCGACGGCATATCTTCAATGGCGCCGGCAAATCCAATGGTGGGGCTGATGATAAGTACGATGTGGGCCAACTACGCGGCGACAAAAGAAGCCGATCGCAGACTGGCGATGCCCCAGCTGATGGCCGCAAACCGGGCGTATATCGCCCGGTGCGATGAAAAAGACGGCGTGAAGGACGGCATTGTCAGCGATCCGGAACGGTGCGATTTCGACCCCGCCGGCATTCAATGCGGGGACGGCGCGAGCGGCGACTGCCTGACGGCGGCACAGGCCGCGGCTCTGCGCGACATTTACGGCTATGTAAAGAACGCACGCACCGGTGAAAAAATTTTCGCCGGTTTCGAGCCGGGCAGCGAACAGATGCTTATGATGCTGACCAGCGGCGACGAACCTTTTCCGGTTGCGACTTCCTATTTCAGGGATCTTGTCTTTGCCGATCCGAAATGGGATTTTAAAGCCTTCGACTATGACAAGGACATTGAGGCCGCGCGCAAATTCGGCAGCGCGATAATCGATGTTCCCCCCGACGGCCCGGTTAAATTTCTGGAAAAGGGAGGTAAACTGCTGCTTTCGCACGGTTGGGCGGACGGGCTTATCCCGGCTCGTAACACCATTGATTTTTACCAGTCCCTGACCGCGAATCTGAAGGCTGAAAAACTGAAAGATTCCGTCCAGCTTTTTATGATGCCCGGAGTTGGACACTGTAGCGGCGGCGACGGCCCCAGCGTTGTGGATCTGCTTTCAGAACTCGACAACTGGGTGGAGACAGGCAAAAAACCGGAGCGGATTATTGCCGCCCGTCCAGCAATGCCCGGAAAACCCGCCGCCAAAACCGCGCAGCCGCAGCCGGCGGCGCAGCCTATGACGCGCCCGCTTTGTCCCTGGCCGCAGGCGGCCGTGTACAAAGGTTCCGGCAGTACTGATGACGCCGCCAATTTCGAATGCAGGGCAAAGTAGAAGGATCGCGATATTTTCGTTGGATCTGGAGTTTTACATTTTTCGGTCATCCCATGGGATATCCGGGACAACCGGCCGCGCGGGATGAAGCGCCAAATCGTCATGTTGCGCTTTATCACGCGCGGCCGGTTGTCATCGCTTGCTCAACAGGAAGAGTGCTTGAGCTGAATTAATCGGCGCTTCCTCGCCTATAACTTCATTCCGGAAGTTACCCTCCAACGATGGTTCACGGGGCCGCCCCCCGTGAGGAGGCTTGCTTAGAGAAGGCGCTAAACCGATGTATGACGCAAAATGGTTCTCGTCCGGGAAGGCGTCAAACTTTGTTCCCACTTCCGATAATAAGCCCGAGCAGGGTATAAAAAACAAGCAAAAGCGTATA
>JAIRVC010000171.1 GCA_031254095.1 Acidobacteriota bacterium | reverse complement strand
GTCATTTGATAATGTATGGACTTGTTTACCGCGTCGACATACGCGCGGACGCTCGCGTCCACGATGTCCAGGCTGGCGGCTTTACCGATGAAGGACGCCCGGCCGAAACTCACTTTCATGAATACTTCGCCCACAGCGTCACGGCCGCGCGTGATGCTGTGTACGGTGTAATCCTTAAGTTCGCCCTCAATTCCGGTTATACGGTCAATCGCTTTTAACGCGGCGTCCACCGGGCCGTTGCCGGTGGCTGAATCCTTAAAAAGCTCGCCGTCTTTTTCAAGCAGAATCGTGGCTGTGGCGATCACCTGATTTCCGGCGATGGACTGGATGTTTTTAACCTTGTACACCGGGGACGCGATGCGCAGCGCGTCCCTGACCGTAACGATCAGATCGTCGTCGTAAACTTCCTTCTTTTTGTCGGCGACCTTTTTGAGCAGGACATACGCCTTGTCAAGCTCCGCGTCGTTCAGGTCAAAACCAAGTTCCCTGTATTTTTCCCGCAGCGCGTGGCGGCCGGAATGCTTTCCCAGCACAAGGCTGCTTTCCTTTATGCCGACGTCTTCAGGCCGCATAATCTCGTAAGTCAGCTTTTCCTTCAATACGCCGTCCTGATGAATGCCCGCCTCGTGGGCGAAGGCGTTTTTTCCCACGACGGCCTTGTTCGGCTGGACGATTATGCCCGTCAGATTTGTGACCATGCTGCTGGAATTGAAGATTTCCTCGGTTTGGACCCCGCATTCCATGCCGAAAAGGTCGTGGCGCGTTTTGAGCGCCATGACGATTTCTTCCAGCGAAGCGTTGCCCGCCCGCTCGCCGATGCCGTTTATGGTGCATTCCACCTGTCGGGCGCCGTTCTGAACGGCCGCCAGCGAATTGGCCACAGCCATTCCCAGGTCGTTGTGACAATGCACCGACAATGTGGCGCGTCCGATATTGGGAACATGATCATACAGAAAGCGAATCCTTTCCGCGTATTCCGACGGGGCTGTGTATCCGACGGTATCCGGAATATTGACCACCGTTGCGCCGGCGTCTATGACGGCTTCGGTCACTCTCGCAAGATAGGCCGGATCGGTTCTGGTCGCGTCCTCCGCGGAGAATTCCACGTCCGGACAAAGCGATACGGCATAGGCGACCATTTCCCGGGAAATCTCAAGCGCTTCTTCGCGTGTTTTTTTCAGTTTATGGGCCAGGTGTATATCCGAAGTCGCCAGAAACAGATGTATCCTCGGTTTGGCCGCGTTTCGAATCGCTTCCCAGCACCGGTCGATATCTCCTTTGGCGGCGCGCGCGAGTCCGGCGACGGTCAGCGTGCGGATTTTTTCCGCTATGCTTCGGACGGACTCGAAATCTCCGTCCGATGAAACAGGAAAGCCCGCTTCAATCACATCAACCCGCAGCCGTTCGAGCTGCTCGGCCAGCATAATTTTTTCGTCGATGGTCATACTTGCGCCGGGCGACTGCTCGCCGTCTCTCAAGGTTGTATCAAAAATCAATACCCGATTTGTCATATCATTGATCCTTTCGCTGTTTGCGAAGAAATTTCACTCTGCCCGAATATTCTCAGGAAAACTGGATTCGGAGCGTGTGAAAAGATTAAAAATTAAAAAAGGAGTAGTAGAAGCGGGAGATCCGCTTTAAGTCGAAAATTTGTAGGCCAAAACATCTGTTCCGCAATGTTCATGAGAAAAATCTTAACCCCGCAATCAGGATTGTCAAGACGCAAGCTTTAATTATTTATATTTTCAATATAGATGGGGGTTTCGCCGTCCAGAACGACGTCCAGCGTTGAAAAATCCTCAGCCGGCGTATCCTTTAAAATTTCCTTCATGCAGTCAATCCAGATCGGCAGCGCGACTACGCCGCCGCTTTGCCGGTCCCCCAGCGTTTTTTTCTCGTCGTAGCCTACCCAGACAGCCGCTGTGAGCGACGGCGTAAAACCGACAAACCAGGCGTCGGTAAAATCGTTTGTCGTTCCCGTCTTTCCGCCCAGCGGCCGGCCGAGCGATTTTGCCGCCGTCGCCGTGCCGTTTTCGACAACGTTCCTTAAAAGATCAAGCATTTCAGCCGCCTTGTCGGGTTCAAGCACCCGGCGGATTTCGGGAAAATGTTCCTCTTTTTTTATCCGGTCGTAGTTTTCGACCCGGCGCAGGAAATAGGGTTTCGCTGAAAAGCCGAGGTTGGGAAACACCGTGAACGCGGAGGCCATTTCAAGCGGCGTCGCCTCGCACGCCCCGAGCGCCAGGGGCAGATACGGGTCGAGCCGGCCGCCAAGCCCGAAGCGGCGGGCCATAACGACGACTTCTTTGATTCCAATTAAATCGGCGATTTTAACCGCAGGCACGTTGCGCGATTCTGCCAGCGCCTGGCGAATGGTCATTTCTCCCTTAAATCGTTGATCGTAATTGCCGGGGCTCCATTTGCGGCCCACGCCGTCCGGATAACTTACCGGCGTATCCATCACCGTGCTTGACGCGGTAAGGCCTTTTTCAAGGGCGGCGGAATAAAGAATCGGCTTGAAGGTTGAGCCGACCTGGCGCATCGCCTGCGTCGCGCGGTTAAATTCGCTCGACGCAAAATCGTACCCTCCCGACATCGCTTTGATTTCGCCTGTGCTGTTTTCAAGGATGATGATCGCCCCTTCAACGCGCGGGCGCTGTTCCAGAACAAGCGCCGCGGAACGGCGTTCATTGTCAAGCGAAACAACGCGAAACCACGCAAGATCGCCGGTTTTCAGTATTTTTGAGGGGACGGACGCCTTTGTCCACGCAATTTCCTTCGCTCCGATGCTGCCGCGCCAGTCTCCAATACGCACCACGGCTTCTTTTCCCGAGACGTCTTCAACGAGGCCGACAACGATGCCGCCGGGCCGAATCGCGGCGCGCCAGTCGGGATGCGAATAGGAGCCAAGATTTTGCGACGGTGATTCCGTCGCTTCAAGGATGTTGCCGACAGGCCCGCGCCATCCGAGCTTTTTGTCAAAATCGCGCAACCCTTCCTGCAGCGCGCGGCGCGCCGCGTTTTGCATGGAAATATTGAGCGTGGTGTGTACGCGCATTCCTTTGCGCCAGATTTCATCCGTGGAATATCGCGTAGCGAGGGATCGCCTGACCCACTCCACAAAATGCGGGGCAATCGAGCGTTCATCGCGTGAAACCGGTTTCAGGACGATGGGGCGGCGCTTGGCCTCCTCCGCTTCCGCAAATGAAATCATGTTTTCGGATTCCATGCGGCTAAGCACAAAATTTCGCCGCGCCAGAGCGGCAGCCGGGTTGGTTCGCGGGGAATAGCCTCCCGGACTGCTGGGAAGCCCCGCGATCAGGGCGCATTCCTCAAGCGTGAGTTCTCCGGGCGTTTTTCCGAAATAATAGTCTGCGGTTGCCGCGACGCCGTAGATGCCGGGGCCCATAATATGCAGATTGGCGTAAAGAGTGAAAATCTGCTGCTTGGAATACCGGCTTTCTATCTGCCGGGCGATCCAGATTTCCTTCGCTTTGCGATCCCAAGTTTTTTCATATGACTCAAGGAGCATACGCGAGAGCTGCATGGTTATTGTGCTCGCGCCTTTGCCGATCGGATAGCTCTGTCGTATTAAATCTTTTATGACTGCCCGGGCGATGGCGTATTGGTTGACGCCGGAGTGGTGATAAAACCGGGAGTCTTCGACCGCGATAATGGCGTTGCGTAAATTTTGCGGAATCTCGTCGTATGAAACGACAATTCTTCTTTCGATTGCAAATTCGCCGATTACTCCGCCGTTGTCCGCGTAAATCGTCGTAATTACATCCGGGCGGTAATCCTCAAGGCTCTGTATCGGCGGCAGGTTATACTCGTATCCCATCAGAATGCCGACAGCCGTTCCCGCGACTGTGACCGCGATGAGAATAATTCCGAAAAATATCCATAGCCACAGCGAAAGTTTTTTCATTTTCTGCCTGCGGCCGGCACGGCTCATTCCACCATGGCGCTGCCGGGTTCGATATCGTCCAGCACGGTCAACGGGTTTTCGAAAACAATTGCGCTTTGGTAAATGGGCGCGCCTTTCAAGGATTTGATGGATGACCGAAGCACGGAACCCGTTACACGAAAATCGCCGTCCTTCATCTGCACTTTGAACCCGATCTTTGTTTGCGGACACAGGCGGACATCCGTTTCAATCAGGGCGCCTCCGCGGGAAATATTCACCACGCGCGACGTGCGGCCCTGGCTCAGCGAAATTCCCTTCAGGGAAGGAGTGTTCTCGGGACTAAGCCGGGCATATTGCCTTTTGGCCATTGTTGATTCATCTTTTTTCATGATAATTGCTTTTCCGTGTAAATTTACGACGTTTATTAATTTTTAAATATCCGGGCTGGCCGTTCAGTCGCCGATCAATCAGGATGAGTAAAAGTTTAGGTAATGTCAAGGCAGGGATGCAAGCACAATTTTACTTTGCGTTTCACTAACCCGGATATTTCACGGAATTCCACCGCGTCCGTCTGAAATGGCTGTATTTTGAAGTTAAACTTCATCGCCTTAATCTCCGTTCGCAGCTTCGATTGTCGCCATTTGAGACTCGACATACTCAATTTCCCGTTCGATTTCTTCTATCGTCGGAAGACTGGATTTCATATCGTCAGGCAAAGATTCGGTAAGTTTGTTTTGCCAGTCCGCCACACCGATAGGATTTGTGTATCCCGCAAGCGAATATTCTACAACTATGCGGTTCTTACCCTTTACTAAAAGAAGTCCGATTGTCGGCTTGTCGTCGGGGTGACAGAGGACGTCATTGACCACATTCTGGTACATATTCAACTGGCTTACATCGCCGGGTTTGAAGTCACGGGCTTTTAATTCAACGACCACATAACAGCGCAGCTTTAAGTGGTAGAACAGCAGGTCAATATAAAAATCATCACCGCCAACTTCCAAATGCACTTGCCGCCCGACAAAGGCGAATCCATGCCCAAGCTCCAACAGGAATTTCTCCATATGATCGACCAGCGCCCGTTCGACCTCGGCTTCACGCCGCATATGCGCCGTGCCGATGAAGTCGAACAAATACGGATCTTTGAATGTCTGCGCGACCATGTCGGAATCGTGGGGCGGCAATGTGCCCGCAAAATTGGTTACAGCTTTACCCTCGCGTTCGATTAAGCGCATATCAATCATATGGTCAAGCACGATGCTGCTCCAGCCGTTTTCAAGCGCTTTTTGCGCGTACCAGTTCCGTTCATCGGATTTTTTTAATTTTGAGAGAAGCATGAGGATGCTACGCCACTGCAATTGTGCAACAGCTTGTTGCACAATTGCGGGGTCGGCCCAATTTTCGGCAAATTTCCGCATGTATTTCAAGTTCCTGGGTGAAAATCCACCCATCTCAGGAAATTCTTCTTTTAAATCCGCCGATAGCCGGTCAATCACCTTCGCCCCCCAACCTTCGGACTCCTGGCGTCGCAGTATGTCGTTGCCGATGTTCCAGTACAGCTCTATCATCCCGGTATTTGCCTGCATAACAAAACGCAAACGGGTTTCCTTGATGCGGGTGATGATGGAATCACGAAGCGCAAAATACGGCGCGTCCATTTCAGATTTCAGCGGCGGAACTGGGATAACGACCTGTTTGCCCGGCTTGCCGAGACTGTTTCTATCGCTCATTACAATACCTTATTGTCGTCGGGCTGTATCTTGAAGTTAAACGTCATTTCGCGTTACCTATTGGCAGCTTTAAGAATTTCCTGCGCTTCTTCAAATTCCTCGATCCATTCAGCCAATTTACGTTGCAACAACGCTTTGTCGGGCAGATAGAGCCTGTACTCCGATGCGTATATATTCGAGTTTTCCGGCAATGTTAGCTGAACTATGCTTTCGTGCTTTTCTTTGCAAAGCAGTATGCCGACCGTTGGTTTTTCATGTTCCGTCTTGACGTAACGGTCAAAATAATTGACATACATCTGCATTTGTCCCAAGTCTTGATGCTTCAATTCGGCTGCTTTCAGGTCGATAATCACATAGCATTGGAGCAATCGGTTGTAGAAAACAAGGTCAACAAAAAATGACTTTTCATCAAAGGCAAAACGCTTTTGACGCGCTTCAAACAAGAAGCCTTTTCCCAACTCCAAAAGGAAAATTTGCAATTTGCCGATTATAGCTGTTTCCAGATCGCTTTCGCTGTATTCAGCCCTTTCCTCCATTCCGAGAAATTCCAGAACCAGCGGACTTTTCAGCATATGGAACTGTTCATAAATAACTTGACGAGCATAGAATTATATGTAATGATATTTTTATCGAAAGGAAGCAGGGTAAAAATATTATGGAAGAGCGCATAGTAATGATGTTGCCGCAATTAAATGAGATGCAAAAGCGGTTGTTTCTGGCGAGCGAGGCACTTGTTTACGGTCGAGGTGGAATTGCCGAAGTGATACGCATTTCTGGCGTTTCACGGAATACAATAAAGCGAGGGATGGCTGAATTAAAAAGCGGGAAAGTATATAGCGGCAAAGTGCGCAATAGCGGCGGCGGTCGTAACCTTGTAGAAAATAATTATCCAAAAATAACGGAAGAAATCCGCAAATTAATAGATGGCACCACGTATGGCGACCCTGAACGTGTGCTTTCATATACAACTGAGAGTTTTCGTAAAATAGCAAACGAATTAAATAAAAAAGGCATAAAAGTGGGTTACGTCACAATTGGTGAGATCCTTGAATCAATGGGATACAGCAAACAGTCGAATCAGAAAATGTTGCAAGTTGGCGAATCTCATCCGAACAGAAATGAACAATTTGAACATATCAACAATACCGCTGCTGCATATTTGAAAGCGGGAATTCCTGTTATTTCTGTTGATACGAAAAAGAAAGAAAATATTGGGAATTTCAAGAGCAGCGGCAAAGAGTATCGCCGCAAGAAAGCCCCTCGTAAAGTTTTCGATCATGATTTTCCGATTGAGGAGCTTGGGAAAATTGCACCGTATGGTGTCTATAATTTGAATCATAATATTGGCTTTGTGAATATCGGTACAAGCCATGATACAGCAGAATTTGCAGTTGAGAGTATTTCGCGTTGGTGGGAAAATGTAGGCAAGCATACCTTTACTGCCTGTAATAAAATTTACATAAACTGTGACTCTGGCGGAAGCAATGGTTGTAGACTACGAATGTGGAAATATCAGCTTCAAGAATTTGCAACCCGCACCGGACTAGAAGTAGAGGTCTCGCATTTTCCTCCTGGAACTTCAAAATGGAACAAAATTGAACACAGACTTTTTTGTTACATCTCAAAGAATTGGCAAGGTAAGCCACTTGTTGATGTGCAAACTGCTATTGACCTAATTGGTTCTACTCGAACAACTACCGGTCTTGAAGTGATTTGCGTTCGTGATGATACAAAATACCAGCTTGCCAAAAAAGTTTCTGATGAAGAGTTTGAAACAATTCAAGTTATTAAAATACCGCCTTTTGAATCATGGAATTACAAAATCTTACCTTTGTAATGTCG
>JAIRVC010000387.1 GCA_031254095.1 Acidobacteriota bacterium | reverse complement strand
GCCGGCTGCCGGCGCTTGACATGGCGAAAAGCCACGCGCCTGCCGCAAGCAGTCCGGCCGCGAAAAGATCCTGCGTCCAGTAAACGAAGCTGTGCGCCATGACATCAAGCGTCATATCCATGTCGGCAGGCCGGACGGCGGATTTTGCGTCGCCGGCGATATAAGGTTTCAGCGTCCCGAAGGCCAGCGAGTGCAGAAACACCCGTACTCCGTTTCCGCCTTCGGCGGCGGCTTTGCGGCAGGACTCTATCACTTCGGCGCGGCGTGCGTGATCCGCGGCGTTTACGTTGAAAAACAGCGCGTCGCGTCCCATGCCGCGAATTTCTCCGGCAATCCGTTCCGCGTTTGAAAGCGTGGCGCGCCGGTCGAGATGGACGCCTATAATATTAAATCCTTCGCCGGCCAGCGCAAGCGCCGTTGCCGCGCCGAATCCGCTTGACGCGCCAAGAATCAGCGCCCATCCCCTGTTTTTGTCCATCGCGGCATCTCCATCTCCGCTATGCGCGGTAATATTCATAACGCCCCGCCTTTTCCGCTGTCCGCGTCACGAATGGCGGCGCGGCGGATTTTGCCGTTGACGGTTTTGGGCAGCGCGGCGGCATAGGCGATAATCCGAGGATATTTGTAAGGCGCGGTGTTCGTTTTCACCCATTCCTGTAATTCACGGGTCATTTCTTCCGAGCCTTCATAACCCGGTTTAAGCACGATGGTCGCTTTAACGGACGTTCCGCGCACGGGATCGGGAACGCCGGTAACCGCGCATTCGGCGACCGCCGGATGTTCATGCAGCACGCTCTCGATTTCAAACGGGCCGATGCGATAACCCGATGATTTAATCACGTCGTCGTTGCGTCCCACGTACCAGTAGTAACCGTCCTCGTCGCGCCAGGCGGTGTCGCCGGTGTGATACCAGCCGTCGTATACCACCGCCGCGGTCTTTTCATCGTCATGCAGATAGCCGATCATAACGCCCGGGGGGCGCGGCTCAACGCGGATGCAGATCTCCCCGGTTTGACCGGCTGAGCATTCGCGGCCGTCTTCATCTTTTATTTCAATGTCGTACAGCGGCAGAGGCTTCCCCATTGAACCGGGGCGCGGCGTCATGCCCACGCGGTTGCAGACCGTTACCACCGTCTCCGTCTGCCCGAAACCGTCGGCAAGGCACAGACCGGTGCGGGCGCGCCAGCGTTCGAAAAGTTCGGGATTCAGCGCTTCTCCGGCGGTGACTGAATATTCCAGAGATGAAATGTCGAAGTTTTCCGTGTTTCCCTGCAAAATCATGCGTATCATCGTCGGCGGCGCGCACAGGCTCGAAATCCGGAAGCGTTCTATAAGCGCGCAGAACTCATCCCCGCTGAAACGGTCAAAATCGTAGGTAAAGACGCAGGTTTCCATAAGGAACTGGCCGTAGAATTTTCCCCAGACCGCCTTGCCCCAGCCGGTATCCGCTATCGTCAGGTGGATGCCGCCGTCGCTTTTCACGTTCTGCCAGTGTTTGGCCGTACCCAGATGCGCGAGAGAATAACCGCTGTCGTGAAGCGCCATTTTGGGCGGCCCCGATGTTCCCGACGAAAAATAGAGAATCATGGGATCCGATGATTTGGTTGGAACGCGCGAAAAAGACGCCTTCGCTTCATAGACTTCCTTATTGAAATCCAGCCAGCCGTCGCGCCGCGTCCACGCGGCGCAAATTCCTGCGGGACCGCCGAGCCCCGGCCCTTTGGCCGAATAATGGTCTATTGATTCAGTTTCCGGTTCGGTTTCGCCGTTTTCATCCCGATGGCGAAGCTTCGCGATTTCTTCGGGCGAAGTTATCCCTCCGCCCGCGCCGTTGACGAGTATTTTACGAATACCGCCCATTCCTCCTGTTTCTCCCGTTTCTCTTTTATGCCGGGAAGTCACAGCGTCCACAACATCGGCGATATCCCCCGCGTTGGTGCAGATGACAGTCTTTGCGCCGGTACGCGACAGGCGATATTCCAGATCATGCTCCTTCAACATGAAAGTGGCGGGCGCGAGCACTGCGCCGATCTTGTGCAAAGCCAGCGCCGTAAACCAGAACTGATAATGCCGCCGGAGAATGACCGGCACGATATCGCCTTTTCGGACGCCGGCCGAAACAAGGAAATTCGCCGTCTTGTCCGACCAGTATTTCAGATCGCCGTAGGTGAAAAGATGTTCCTCGCCTTCGGGGTTCAGCCACATCATTGCCGGGCGCTCCGGTTCAGCGACGCCAATGGCGTCCACAACGTCATAGGCGAAGTTGTAGTCTTCAGGATAGTGGATGGAAAATTTTTGCAGTATTCCCTGTTCGTCGTAACTTTCCTCAACGTATTTTTTGTGCAGATTCAGCATGTCGGTTCCATGTTCTCAATTCTGATAAGGTCAGTCGCCGTCGCTATCGCCGTCGGCGGGTTTTATAACAATGGCCAGAAAGACGCACGGTTCGCCGCCCGTGGCGATCATGCCGTGGCCGCGCCCCGAATCGTAAAGCAGCGTATCTCCGGGACCGAGTTCTTCAACGCGGTCTTCATACGCAAAGCGAAGCCTGCCGCTGATGATGTAATCAAGTTCCTGCCCGCGGTGCCGCGAAAGGTGAATCGGCCGGTTCTGTTCTTCTTCGAGATAGGGCGCCGTGACAATAAAAGGTTCGCAGAATTTATTTTTGAAAAATGGCGCCTGGTGCAGATATTCGAATCCGGCGCGTCGGCGTATGTGAAGGCCTTCGCCTTTGCGCACAATGGAATAGTGCGTAAGATGCGGGCTTTCGCCGGTAAGGAGTTCGATCACGTCTACGCCCAGGCGGCGCGCCGCCTTGTAAAGAAAAGTGAAGCTGAGGTCTTCGCTGCCGGCTTCCTGCGCTTCATACTGTTCAACCGTGCGCCCGGTGGCCTCGGCCATTTGCGCCGTGCTGATTCCCAGATCCTCGCGCAGCGTTCGGATGCGCGTGATCATTTCCTCTCTCTGTGATTCCATATATCCTCCGCCCGCCAGAAATTAATCAGTGTTTCCGCCCAGGGGGAAGCGCTGATAGAAAACTATAATTGTAATGGATAAAAAACCGCCGGTAAATTGGAATGTCCGTGGCTGGTGGTCAGTGGCCAGTTGCTAGTGGTTAGTGGTCAGAAAATCAGCGGCGAACCATCTTTTGGGTAACTTTTGGAATTGAAGTTGCCGGCAAGAAGGTTTTGCGATTGGCGCAAGATATTCTTTGCGCTCTTTGCGGTGAATTTTTTAACTGTGAAGAACGAAAAGAAAGCGCAAAGGGTGCAAATGCGCGAGCGGGCGACCGTCACGGTCGCCCGTGCTGATCACCAGCCACTAATCACTAGCCACCAGCCACTGTTTTTTCTCTCTCCTCTCGCGTTTCATTGCGCGCATTCCGCCGAATCCGCACCGGGTCAGTTCCTGCGCAAGTTTTTTGCGCCCCCGGTGAAGATGGTTTATCACCGTTTGATACCGTTCGGGCCGCATTTTTTCCGCGATTTCTCCGGGACTTAATCCCGCGATCAGCATTTTCATAGCCGTTTTTTGCGGGCGCGGCAAACTTTCAATAGTGCCGGCTATGACATTTCTAAGTTCTCCGTTCAACAGGTCTCCGTCCGGAGAAACCGCACTTCTGATCTGGAACAGTCCCTGCCGGAGTTCCGTTCCGTCGGCTTCATGCTTTGCGCGGCAACGGCCTTTGCGATAATAGTTGCCGATTTTGTTGCGTAAAACGCCTATGCTCCACACAAGCGGCCCCTTTTCCAATTCATTTTTAGGACAATTGCGAATCAGGGTAAGAAGAGTGTCCTGAACGATGTCTTCCGCGTCGGTGACGTTCAACACCCGAACGGCGGCAAGTTTGCGCAGCTCGCATCGTATGCGGGAAAGCTCTTCGTCATTCCACCGCCGGCATTCCTGCGGAAAATGCTGCCACGCGCCGTTTGGCGCCTCGCAGGCGGAAATATATTCAGAAACGGACGAATCAAAACCTTCAGACGAAGAAGGTTCGGGGCGGGTGGTCATACAGGACATCCTCCAAATTCAAATTAGAAAATTTGAATTCGAAGACACGTCCCGCCGGACATGGTAAACGGGGCGGAAGGATAATGCAGTTATCCGCACGGCGAAGTCAAGCATAAAAACGGGCTACACGCACTGATTCCATTGACAGAGCAAGGCGGCTTTGCTAGATTTTGGCCTTGGTTTTGCTCGCCCTTGCTTTTGCCTTTCCGGCATTCCAATCATTCCGGAAACACGACGGCAAATATTTTTGCGAAAGTGGCGGAATTGGCAGACGCGCTGGACTTAGGATCCAGTCCCGCAAGGGGTGGGGGTTCAACTCCCCCCTTTCGCACCATTTTATATAGATGGAACTGGACGGAACAGGGCGTAAGCCTTGGAAAATCTGAAATGAAATTCAACAAAACAAGCGGGGAAACGCACTTTGACAGTTGAAATTACCCAGGTAAACAGTTGCAGGAAAAATCTCACCGGTGAAATCTCCGTTGAAGATTTTGAAAAAGAACTCGAAAAAATCGCGCGGGAATATTCACGCACGGCAAAAGTTCCGGGGTTTCGTCCCGGAAAAGTCCCGAACGGCATCGTCCGGCGGCGCTTTGAAAAGGAAATTCAGGATGAAGCCTCTCAGCGGATTATGGATCGCGTGTGGAATGACGCCATCGACGCGCATAATCTGAAGCCGCTGGACCGGCCTGAAATTAAAGAGTTTGAAAACAAACCCGGCAGCCCTTTTAAATTTACGTTTTCTTTTGAGGAGCTTCCGCCGCTTGAAGTTAAGGATTACAAAGGCGTTGAGATTAAACAGGATTCGGCGGAAGTCAAAGACGAAGACGTGACGCAGGCCGTTGAACATGTCAGGGAACAATACGCCCAGTTCGCTCCGGTGGAGGGCGAAGCCAAAGACGGACATTATGTGCTGGCGGACGTAGACGGCCTGACGGAAGGCGAAAGCGTGCCGATTCACGATGAAGACGTCACTTTAATTGTGGGAAGTTCGCAGACTGTCGCGGAATTTTCCGATAATCTGCGCGGCGCGAAGGTAAACGACACGCTGAATTTCGAAGTCAGCTATCCTGACGACTATCAGAGCAAAAAAATTGCGGGCAAAAAGACGGCGTACACAGTTCTTGTAAAAGAGATCAAGGAACGGCAGCTTCCTGAACTGAACGACGATTTTGCCAAGGATATCGGCGTTGACAATATTGAGGCGCTTCGCGAAAAAATACGTGAAGATTTGGCAACGCGAACCGGGGAAAGTGCCGAAAAGAAAGCTCGTGAGGAACTGTTGGACGCCATAATTGAGCGTCAGCCGATTGATGTGCCTGAATGTATGGTGAACGACGAGCTGAACGAGTATATGCGCCGGCTGGTAAATAATCTGGCCTACCAGGGTTTTGACGTTAAGCAGACCGCCGGTTTCGATTGGAAGAAGATATACGGCGAGCAGCGTCCTCATGCGGAGCAGGCCGTTCGCCGCATGATATTCCTTGACGCGATAGCCAGGCAGGAAAATCTCGAAGTTTCCGAGGAGGATATTTCCGCGGAACTGGATAAACTGGCCGCTCAGTCGCGCAAATCCGCGGAGGCCTGGCGGGCTGATTTTGAAAAAGCAAATCGAATGGATGAATTGAAACAGAGCGTGTTGCAGGGCAAGGCGTTTGATTTCATCTATCGCAATGCTAATATTCGCGTGGAGTAAAGAGCCTTGACACTTATCCCGATGGTAGTCGAGCAAAGCAACAGGGGCGAAAGAGCCTATGACATTTATTCGCGCCTGTTGAAAGACAATATTATCTTTCTTGGAACGCCCGTTGATGACAATGTCGCCAATCTTGTCATCGCGCAGCTTCTCTTTCTGGAAGCCGAAGCTCCCGATAAAGATGTTCATCTTTACATAAATTCGCCCGGCGGGTCTATTACGGCGGGTATGGCCATATACGATACCATGCAGTACATCCGACCGGACGTATCCACGATATGTATAGGCCAGGCTTCAAGCATGGGGGCACTGATTCTGGCGGCCGGCGCTCCGGGAAAGCGTTTCGCCCTGCCTAATTCGAGGATACTGATTCATCAGCCGTCCATGAGCGGCCTTGCCGGGCAGGCAACGGATATTGACATACACGCCAAAGAGATTCTCCGAATGCGCGAGTATCTGAACATGATTCTGGCCAGGCATACGGGGCAGACGCTCGAACGCATCGAAAAAGACGTCGAGCGCGATTACATCATGACCGCGGAACAGAGCAGAGAATACGGCGTTGTGGATCAGGTCATTACCAAAAAAGAATAAGGCGGGACTTTTATGGGGAATTATATAAGAGACGACAGAGAGGAAATTCTAAGATGTTCCTTCTGCTCTAAAAGCCAGAGCGACGTAAAAAAGCTTATCGCCGGACCAAGCGTTTACATCTGCGATGAATGCGTCGATATCTGCAACGATATTATTTCCGACGATGTCGCCGTCACGCATCCTCTGGTCGGCCAGCTGCCGAAACCGCAGGATATCAAGGAATTCCTCGATCAATATGTGATCGGGCAGGAAGTCGTCAAAAAAAAGCTGGCGGTGGCGGTTTACAACCACTATAAGCGCCTGGAAATGTCCCGAAAATGCGGCGATCTGGAACTTCAGAAAAGCAACGTGCTTCTGATCGGACCGACGGGTACGGGAAAAACCCTGATGGCGCAGACGCTGGCCAAAATGCTCTCGGTTCCTTTCGCCATTGTTGACGCGACGACCCTGACCGAGGCGGGCTATGTGGGTGAGGATGTCGAGAATCTAATCCTCAAACTGCTGCAGGCCGCCGGCGGCGCCAGGGACAGATGCCAGCAGGGCATCATTCATGTGGACGAGATCGACAAGATCGCGCGTAAAGACGAAAATCCATCAATTACGCGCGACGTTTCCGGCGAGGGCGTACAGCAGGCGCTTCTGAAAATCCTCGAGGGAACCGTCGCGAATGTGCCGCCGCAGGGCGGCCGCAAGCATCCGCATCAGGAATTCGTCCAGATTGACACCACCGACATTCTGTTTATCTGCGGCGGCGCGTTTGTGGGGCTCGACAAGATTATTGAACGCCGTATCGGCAAAAAGAGCGTGGGATTTCTGGTCAACGAAAAAGCGGAAAAAGGACCGAAATCCGTCCTGAGTATGCGCAAAGAAATGCCCGCCAACATTATTGAGGCATGTGAACCGCGCGATCTGATAAAATACGGGCTGATTCCGGAATTTGTCGGCCGCCTGCCGGTTGTCGGCACGCTTTCAGATCTTGACAAAGACGCGCTTGTCGATATTCTTACCCGGCCGAAGAACGCGCTGGTGCGGCAGTTCCAGAAAATGTTCGAATATGAAAATGTAAAACTCCGCTTCACCGACGACGCGATTGCGGCCATAGCCAATCAGGCGATGGAACGCAAAATGGGCGCGCGCGGCCTGAAGGTAATTCTCGAAGACCTCATGCTGGATGTGATGTATCAACTGCCTTCGCAGAAAAAAATGAAGGAGTTTGTAATAACGCCGGAAATGTTGGAAAATAAGGATATCGTCTTTACCCTGTTGGAAAAGGCCGGTTAACCGCAGACATGACAAGTGAAACTCCATTGAAAAAAATTGAACGGCTCCCCATGATCCCGATCAGGGACGTTGTCGTTTTTCCGCACATGATGATCCCTTTTGTAATCGGGCGCCCATCCTCCGTGCGGGCACTTGAATTCGCGCTTGAAGGATCAAGGCGCGTATTTCTGGCGACGCAGATGGACGCTTCGGTGGACGATCCGTCCGATAAGGATATTTATCTGACGGGAACGGTCGCCGGCATAGTTCAGAGCGTCAAGCTTTCCGACGGAAATATCAAGGTTCTGGTTGAGGGAATCCAGAGGGTCAGGGCTCTGCGCTGCTCGCAGGATCCCGGTTTTTTTGTCGCCGATGTGGAACTGCTTGAAGAAACATCGGTCTCCGGCGCGCGCACGGGCCTTCTGGTCAAGCGGATGCAGACTGTTTTTGAACAGTTTTCCAAGCTTAACCACCATATGAATTATGACGCGATTCTCAGCACCATGAGAATGCTTGAGCCGCAAAAGCTCGCGGACAACATTTGCGCGAATCTTCCAATAGGTCTTGAGGAAAAACAGCAGCTTCTTGAAACGATAGATCTTTCCGAACGAATCGAAAAGATCAACGAGATCATCGAAGTCGAGATGGAAAAAATCAAGGTGGATCGCAATATTCAGGGGCGCGTAAAGCGCCAGATGGAAAAGGCGCAGAAGGAATACTACCTCAACGAAAAAATGAAGGCGATCCAGAAGGAACTGGGACGCAAGGACGAAAAAAACGAACTGGAAGAGTTGAAAAAGCAGGTCGAAGCCGCGCGTATGCCTAAGGACGCCAGAGAAAAGGCTCTAAAGGAAATCCAGCGGCTCGAAATGATGCCGCCGATGTCGGCGGAATCGACGGTTTCGCGTACCTACCTCGACTGGCTTCTTGCGATGCCCTGGCACAAGAAGTCCAAAGAAGTCCGCGACATCAACTGGTCAAAACAGGTATTGGAAGACGATCATTACGGCCTCGAAAAAATTAAAGACCGTATACTGGAATTCCTCGCCGTGCGCAGTCTTGTAAAAAAACCGCTGGGAACGATTCTCTGCTTTGTAGGCCCTCCGGGGGTCGGCAAAACTTCTCTTGGAAAATCGATTGCGCGGGCGACGGGACGGCAGTTTGTCAGGCTTTCGCTCGGCGGCGTGCGCGACGAGGCGGAAATTCGCGGCCATCGCCGAACGTATATCGGCGCTCTGCCCGGACAAATTATTCAGTATATGAAAAAGGCCGGAACCCGGAACCCGGTTTTCATGCTGGACGAAGTAGACAAGATGAGCACGGACTTCCGCGGCGACCCGTCATCGGCGCGCCTTGAGGGACTTGATCCGGAACAAAACAACATGTTTGTGGATCACTACATGGATACGGAATTTGATCTGTCCATGGTGATGTTCATCGCCACCGCGAATGTTTTGCACACGATACCGCGGCCGCTACAGGATC
>JAIRVC010000383.1 GCA_031254095.1 Acidobacteriota bacterium | reverse complement strand
CTCTTCCGATCTAGACGCATCTAAAAAGCGTGATTTTTGAATATCTTAGCGGTTTGACCTATATTTTTTGAGTTGTTCAATCGCACGATAAGCCGCAATTCAGGCGGAAAATTTAGATGCGTCTGCCCTGGCCGCCCCCCCGTGAGGAGGCTTGCCTATAACTTCATTCAGAAGTTACCTCCAACGATGGTTCACGGCGAACTTTTCTGACCACTGATCACTAACCACTGACCACTGACCACTGGCCGCCGTAAGGCGGCTTAATACCGCTTATTGTCGCCCTCTTTGTCGCCGCGCCCCAGATGCGCGTCAAGCACTGCTGGCCGCCCGGCGCGTACCGCCGCCAGGGCTTCTTCCAGCGCGGGCAGAACTTCGTCCGCCGTTTCCACTTTACGGCCATAAGCCCCTGCTCCGCGGGCAATCATGGCATAATCGGGCAGAAACTCAATTCCAGCCTCGCGCGCGTATTCCGCGGTGAATTCGCTTTCTTTCAACATGGCGCGTTGCGAGCCGCGCACTACGCCATAACCCAGGTTGTTGCATATTACGGCAAGGAAAGGGAACTGATAGTATCTGGAAGTCCATAAGGTAGAAGTTGGGCAGCCCCAGACGAAACCGCCGTCGGTCATGACGGCCACTACCAGCTTGCCGGGAGCGGCGGCGGCGGCCCCCAGCGCGGCTCCCGGCGCCCAGCCGATAGCGCCGGAAGGACAACCGAACCATGTTCCGGGTTGCCTGCGCACAATCTGTTCGGTAACGGAAGCGCAGTGGCTGAGTGTGTGATTGACGAAAACAGCGTCTTCGTCAATGAGCTTATTTATGCACCAGCACAGATAATCCGGAGATATGGGCGATCCCTTGTCGCTTACCCGCGCCGATTCATACCAGCTCCGGCGAATCTCGCCGTTTCGTGCCGCAATACGCCGACAACGCTCCTGCAATTCCTGTTTCTTTTCAGGCGTAATTTTTCCCCGCAACAGTTTTTCCAGCGCCGGGATGGCTTCACGGGCATCGGCCTTAATGAAAATATCGGCGCCGCGCTCCCACAACAGCCTGCCCTGGGTCAAAGGATCAATATCAATATGCAGGATCCTGGCTTCGGGGCGGGGAAGAGGCGCGCTGCTTACATAAGGCATGGCGTAGTCTATAGCCAGAATTACATCGGCCTCGTCGTAGCCGGCGTCCTGTTTGCGGCTGCCTCCTATCTGCTCAATTCCCACACACAGAGGATGGTCGCTTGGAAAATTCATCCAGCTATAGCCGGTGAGTACGGCCGCGCCGAGCGTTTCCGCCAGTTTCACCAGCGCCGCCACGTTTTCCGGATAGCGCCCGGCGTTTCCGCTCACCAGCAGGGGATTCCGGGCCTCCAGTAGAATATCGGCCGCCTCCGCCAGAGCCGCGGGGTTAAACGCAGGCAATGCGGGACTTACGTCCGGCGTCACGGGCGTCGCCGGTTTTTCAATTTCCTTATAGAGATAAGCCATGGGAAAAGACAGGTAAACCGGCCCAGTAGGTTCGGTACAGGCAATCCGGAAGGCTTCTTTCATAACCTCGTGCAAATCTTCGTCGCCCTGCAGGCAGCGCTCGTACTTCACGTTGTTTCGCACGATGCTGCCCTGATCATAAGGCTGGCCGTTCCACAGGGTTCGCTGCACATCAATCTCCTGATATGCGGCCATAATAACCGCCGGAATCCGTCCCCATTGCAGATTCTGCATGTTTCCGCCCAATTGCAAAGTGCCCAGTTCGGAATGTACCAGCACCACCTGCGGCTTGCCGGTGACCATGTAGCTCCCGTAGGCCGCCGCGATAGTCACCGCTTCGTCAAGACACAGCACCAGTTGAGGGGCTTTTTTATCGGCTACCCGGGCCAGGGCCACGGCGGACTGCAACTCAATGTATTCCCCGCCGGGATTAATAAAAAACTTGTCCACCCCATGCGCGTTCAATACGTCAATAAAGGCTTCACCGCTTTTATACTTTGCCATTTTATCCCCCCATTTTTTTAATCTGATTCGTCGCCCGCAATTGACACTGTGCGCATATCATCAGCGCCTGTATGTTTTAATAGCGGTCGCATATTGTAACCCCGAACATCCGGAAACATAAAATCAGGGCGATTCCGGTCCGGTAGGAGTATGACTTTATTTTAACCCGGTTCGCCGGGGCGATTCAACAGAGATGTATTACCAGGACAGACGCATCTAAAAAGTGTTATTTTTGAATACCTGTTTTCCGGTTATTTAAATTTTACGCAAGACTTCAAGAACCTCATCGATATTGATCGGTTTACCCACATGATCATTCATGCCGGTTTCAAGGCATTTTTCAATATCCTCGCGGAATACGTTGGCGGTCATGGCAATAATCGGAATATCCGGGGCATTGGGAATGTCCAGTGCCCTGATTGTTCGCGTCGCTTCATATCCATCCATTTCAGGCATTTGCACGTCCATGAAGATCGCGTCATACTTATCCGGTGTTTTACTGAACATCTCCACGGCGATCTTTCCGTTTTCCGCGCTGTCTATCTCTATTAATGTTGGTTCAAGCATGGTTATTAAAATTTCCCGGTTTATGTCAACGTCTTCGACAAGCAATATGCGGCGCCCGTCGAATTTGTCGGCTAATGTATTTGAGTTAATGGATTCTTCTTTTGCTGCCCCTGCCCCATAAAATTTGTTCACCGAATCCACAATATCAGAAGGGAACAACGGCTTTAGAATAAATTTGTCAACACCGGTATCTTTTGCTTCCGCTTCTATCGTACTCCATTCGTTGCCCGAAATCATAACCACATAAGCTTTTTCGTCTTTTCTTTCTTTTAAAATCCGCGTCAATTCCATGCCGTTCATATCCGACATATAAAAATCCACAAAATATATATCATATGGGCCATTTTCTTCTATGAAACGCAGCGCGTCGCCGCCGCTTGATGCCGCGTCAAAAACAGCCCCGTATTGTTCTGATAATTTTCTAAAGTAATCCAGAATAACCCTGTCGTCATCCACTATAAGAATACGAAGGCCGCTCCAGTTGGGGGCGGTATATGATTTATCCACGATTCGCTGCAAACGGATCGTAAAAATAAACGAAGCGCCTTTATCAAGCTCTGATTCAATCCATATTTTGCCGCCCATCATTTCCACTATGTTTTTGGAAATGATCAACCCAAGCCCGGTGCCGCCATATTTGCGTGAAGTGCTGCTCTCGGCCTGCTGGAAAGACTGAAACAGTTTCGCCTGCTGCTCGGGGCTTATCCCGATCCCCGAGTCGGTTACGCTGATTTTTATGGTGCAAATACCGTCTTTTTCCCCCGCGTATGTGGCGTTTACATCTACAGAACCGCTTTCAGGCGTGAATTTGACCGCGTTGCCGAGCAGGTTTGTTATTACCTGCGCCAGCCTTTGCTCATCGCCGAACATGAGGCGTGGAATTGCTTTGTCTATGTAAACCATCAATTTTTGCTTCTTCTCCATGACTTTTAAATTGGTGACAGTCACGACCCGTTGAAGCATTCTTTCAAAGTTGAATTCTATTGGGGAAAGTTCAAATTTGCCGGCTTCGATCTTGGACATGTCTAAAATGTCATTGATGATCCCAAGAAGGTGGCTTGACGCTACGTCTATTTTTTCAATGGCGTAGTTTTTTCTTTCAATGTTTTCGGTTGATTTCGCGATCGAAGTCATGCCAAGGATCGCGTTTAACGGCGTCCGGATTTCATGGCTCATATTGGATAAAAATTCGCTTTTTGCTTTGTTTGCGGTGTTAGCTTGCCGGACGGATTCTTTTATCTCTCGTTCCATTTCATCCTGCATAACAGCGTAAGCGCATAAATACGCGGCCGTCCGCATTATTTGAGCGTCTTCAAAAAATCGCTCTTCATGCAAGTCTTCAAAAAGAACAAATCCCCAATATTCGCCGTCAAAGAATAAAGTAGTCAAAAATGCCGAAACGGCACCATAATGCTTCAACGCTTTAGAGGGGGCGCCCATCAACCTTACGGGCCCGTTCAGCACTGCCTCGCCCGACAGGATTTTTTCCCAGGACGATGAAAACCGGGCTACGGGAACGTTTTGCAGCTCCGGGCGCGGAGAAACGGTGCCGCCCTCATTCCTGTACCAACGATAGATTTGGGATGTGAATAAACCATCCG
>JAIRVC010000350.1 GCA_031254095.1 Acidobacteriota bacterium | reverse complement strand
CAAACTTGTCAAGCACGGCCGTCTTCAATGTGCCGTTGGGCTCAAAATCCAGAGTCTGTGAAGGATTGCCATCAATAGTCATCGGAACTGGGTTTCCTTTGCCATCCAGAACCGCAGCGCTCATAGTCCATTGCGGCAAATCACCCGGAACACTCACTTTTGTAAAAGTCAACTGAACGACATGCTTGGCTCCCAATGAATCAAAAACCTCTATCGGAGTAACAACGGTATTTCCTGGACTCGTGTTTGGTGTCTGTGAGTCCAGATTCACGGCGGCTTGCATTATCGAGGTTTTTGTGGCTGGCACAAATTGTCCTAAGCGAATCTCAAGGGGTTCGACGCCGGTCGCCTGGTTAATTTTTCCCTCATTGTTGGCCATATAACCCATAAGCTGGTAGCCGTCCGAACTGACGAGACCCCCGGTTCGGTCGAACTGGAATCTTCCCGCGCGGGTGTAGCCAATTCCCCCTTCGCCGGTGGCGACAACGAAATAACCGTTGCCGCTGAGCATCGCGTCGGTGGAATTGCCGGTGTATTCAGGCGTTCCCTTCGTCTGCTTGTGAACAACGCCGTTCAACATGCTTCCCTGGCCGAAAACAATCGGGTTTCCGGTGGCGCTAAAACCGGACATGCCGCCGATAATCTCGGCAAAAGTGGCCTTTCCCGCTTTAAATCCGATGGTGTTCAGGTTGGCGAGGTTGTCGCCGATGACGTTGATTGTGTGGCTATTTGAGTTCAGCCCGGTCAAAGCGCTGAAAAATGAAGTCAGAGCCATTAATTTTCTCCTGTTTTAAGTTAAACTGCGAATTACCGATTGCCTTGCCATAACTTCATTCCTGAAGTTATACCGAAGATGATTCACGGCGGATTTTTCTGATCGCTGATCACTAACCACTGATCACTGACCGCCGCGAGGCGGTTACGCTTCTTCCGTTTCTTCGTTTCCGGATGATTCTTCTTCAACGGGCTTGATAATCTTCTCAATCTTTTCCACGCCTTCGTTGAGATTGATCAACTGTTCGAGCGAGCTGAATTGCGCCATCTGCGCAATAAAATCCTGATTTTCCACAGGATTCATCGGATCCTGATTTTTCAATTGCGTTATAAGCAGCGTCAAGAACTGCGTCTTGATCTCCTCCGCGTAGCTGCTGGTGCTATACTGCGCGCCGTTAGTCGAATCGTATCCCTGTATTCCCGATACTCCTGCCATAATTTCTTTATCCTTTAATCAGCGTTTTCTTAGATTACAGGCGGTAAAATCCGCCTGACGCTCATGTGGTGATTCACGGTCTGACCGGGCACCCATTTCCGCTCCCGAATACCATAAGCACATTGTGTGCCAATTTTTGAATTTTATTGGAATCAACGGAACATCGCGTAAATTCAGGGTTTTATCAACGTTTTGCGAATTTTGCTCCCAGAGATTCCGGGCATTGAAACAGGGCAAAATCTGCCGGTAGGCAGATTTTGTAAGTTTCAGAGCGATAATTTGAGGCGTGCGGACACGATATAAATGATTGCCGCCTTACGGCGGCCAGTGGTCAGTGGTTAGTGATCAGTGGTCAGAAAATCCGGCGTGAATCATCTTTTTACGGGGTTGGGACGTATGGTGTGTCCGCAGCCGCCGGTTTCGCGCTTCGCGCTCCGGCGGTTACTCGCTTTATGCCCTTTCAGGGCATTTAGACGTTGGCGAGGACGCCCGTAAAACCTTGTCTCTCAAAACGATTGCTTGTGTTACGCACCTGCGGCGCTCGATCAAAGTTACTTTAGTTTTTCGCTTTGATTTTCCAGCGGCAAAAGGGAAAATGCCACTGCGTTTGGTTTGTTGGTTTTTTTTGCAGAGCTTTTCATCCGGTTGAGGCAAAAATGAATGCCTCAACCGTCTTATTTACAATCGGCGTTTTAGCCGTTGCTGCTTTAGGCATCTAACTCGCCAACAAATCAGCCGGCATATAGAAAGAGACTTAAACAACAGGCTGATGAAATGTTAAAACAAAATCCGGAACCGCCGCCCGGCGGCGTGATGGCGTTTCTTCAGGGCAGAATGGGAAGCAACCGCCTTCCCGGGAAAACGCTGATGAAAATTCAAGGCCGGTCGATTCTTGAGCGCGCAATCGGCAGGCTCCAGGCCTCTCCCGCCGTTGACGCCGTTGTCGTTCTGACGACGCGCAAAAAAGAGGACGACGCGATTGCGGCGGAGTGCGAACGGCTGGGAGTTCCGTTTTATCGCGGGCCGGAAGATGACGTTCTCGCGAGATTTTGCGAAGCCGCCGAAGTCTTCAAACCTGAAATCATCATTCGAGCTACAGCCGACAATCCCCTGATAGAAACAGGATCTATGGAAAGAATCGTAACGGCGCTCCGTTTGTCGGATATGGATTACTGTGTTGAAAAAGACCTTCCTTACGGCGCGGCGACAGAGGCGGTGACCGCGACGGCTCTTGCGAGAACGCGCGCCGTTGCGCGCGAGCCGCGGCATCTGGAACACGTTACGCTTTATATAAAGGAACATCCCGATGAATTCCGGGTTTTACTGCTTGATCCGCCGGCGGCGCTGCGCCGTCCGGATTTTCGGGTTACGGTTGATACGCCGGAGGATTTCGCAGCCATGGAGCGGCTGATCGGCCGCTTTCCTGAAACAGCCCCGCCCCGACCGCTGAAAGACTACTTTATTTGATCAACGCGGATTTTTAATGTATAATGTGCTTTTTCGTATTAGAGCCGCTAATTAATCAGCGTTCCCTTTAGGGAGCCTCTAAAAACTTCAAAATCAAGGCTTGTGGTCAGGACAAAAGCGGATTTACATTTACGTAAATGAGCATTTGACCGGCCGCGTAACGCGGAGTTTGGGGTTTTTAAGGTTCCTTTTACCCATCAGGAGTGACAATGGCAACCAAGTATGTCTACGTTTTTGCAAACGGAACCGCCGACGGCGACGGCTCCATGAAAGATCTTTTGGGCGGAAAAGGCGCCGGACTTGCTGAAATGACAAACGCCGGACTTCCGGTTCCTCCCGGTTTTACAATATCCACAGAAGTCTGCGCTGTCTATTATGAAAACAAACATAAGTATCCGGCCGCTATCAAATCGGAAGTTGAAGCCGGATTAAAAAAACTTGAACAGGTAATGAAGAAAAAACTGGGCGATCCCGCAGA
>JAIRVC010000335.1 GCA_031254095.1 Acidobacteriota bacterium | reverse complement strand
CGCAGCCAGTCGAGGCAGGAAGCTTCGCCCGCCGACCGGAATAATTCAGGTTCATCTTTGCGTGATTCTTCGACCGGACAGAGAACGCCGCCCGCCGACCGGCAAAGCGTTGCGCGCCCGGAGCGAAACAGGCGGTAGGCTACTTGAGGCTGGAGCATTTACTTTTTTGCGCCGAAAATCCGTAAGAATGAACTCATGAGGGCGTTCTACGGTAAAAGCAAAACCGCAAAGGGCGCAAAGATTTTTTGCAAAGCGCGTAATAAAAAATATTGCGAACTTTGCTGATCTTTTGCGCCCTTTGCGGTTAACGGTTTTAAAGTAGATGCTTCAACCTTGAGCGGCAAGTGGCAGGGGTTCATTTGTTGTCAAAAGGCACACATTGTGCTAGTTTTCTTAAATGAAGCCTTACTCATGGAGCGATCAGAAAAACGAGCTATTGCGCCGAAAGCGCGGTTTGTCGTTCGAAGACATTTTGTTTCATATCGCGCATGGCGGGTTGCTGGATGTCGTAGAACATCACAATCAGAATCAGTATCCGGGGCAGAGGATTTTTATCGTGAATGTCGAAGATTATGTATGCCTCGTTCCGTTTATCGAAGACGAAGATTCCATTTTTCTCAAAACCATTATTCCGAGCCGGAAAATGACCAGACATTACCTTGGAAGCGGTGGAGGCAAAAAATGAAATTGACCAAAGAAGAAAAGGTTTTGCTCGACTCTGTGGAAAACGGCGAATGGTCGTCTGTTCCTGAAGCCTCCGGTCAAGCGGAACGTTATCGTGAGGCTGCCGTCGCTGCGTTGCGGAAAGACCGGCGCGTGAATATCCGTCTGGCTGAACGCGACCTCATTCGTCTTCAGAAGGCGGCCATACGTGAAGGGCTTCCTTATCAGACGCTGATCGCCAGCGTTTTGCACAAGTACGTTGACGGGCAATTTGTGGAAAAACGAGATAGCCCGGATATTTTATGACCGTAACGGGCGTTACGATGAAACTATCGCGCCAATTTTATCTTCTGCTTCGCCCGCGTCTGGGCCTGCTTTCGCTCTCTTTTTTCCTGCTTATCTGCGTCGGCCTGTTCGAGATTCTGGTCACCTCGCTGGTTATTCCCCTGTTTGACAAGGTGCTTACGGCGACGCCCGCGGCTACGACGGCCGCTATGGCTGAATTCGGGCTTGCGCGCCGGTTTCTCGAAACGGTGCAGGCGGGGCTTGAAATGATGCCGGGAAATCTTGTGACGCAGCTCGCGCTCGCGCTCCTCGGCCTGACCCTGTTTAAAGGCGTCTGCCTTTACTATTCCAACTACACGATGGGATATATCGGCCAGAGCATTTTGATGGAATTGCGGACAAAGCTTTTCGCCCATGTTCTGCGGCAGTCAATGTCGTTCTTTTCGCTCAATTCCACCGGAAAACTGATGTCGCGTATTGGCAATGATGTTGAACAGTTGCAGGAGGCCGTTTCAAGTTCGCTGGGGGATTTTTTCCGCGAAATTACGATGCTGACGGCGCTTGTTGTTTACGTGCTTATTCTCGACTGGAAACTTGCTCTCATTGCAATTCTTATCGCCCCGCTGGCGGGCATCCTGACCATGACAATGGGAAAGCGCATCCGGTCGGTCAGCCTGAAATGGCGTGAAGACGCCGCGGTGCTGAACGACCACATGCAGCAGTCAATAACCGGTATGCGCATAATCAAGGCTTTCGCCATGGAGGCGCACGAGGAAAGCGCGTTTACACGTAAATCGTTCCGGCTTTTTCGCAGCAACCTGAAAGCGATGTCCATTCTGTTTCTTAATTCTCCGGCCATGGAGTTTTTGGGTGTCGCGGCTTTCGTGCCGCTCCTGTATTACGCGCATATAAATATTTCCAACCGGACTGTGACGCTGGGACTTTTCGGCGGCGTATTGTTTACGCTGTTCCGCATGTACGACCCCATCAGGAAGCTTAGCCGTATTCATGTCCAGTATCAGCGGGCAATGGCTTCCGGAGCGCGCATTATTGAACTGCTCAACACCGATCTTGAGGTGCGCGACCTGCCGGGCGCGCGGCGTCTCGAGGGAATCCGCGATGTAATTTCCTTTGAAGGCGTCGAATTTCGTTACGCCGACCAGTCTCGGGACGAGGAACCCGTGCTTTGCGATATTAATATGCAAGTCCGGCGCAATCAGATCGTTGCCCTTGTGGGAAGCAGCGGTTCGGGGAAAACGACGCTGGTCGGCCTTCTGCCGCGCTTTTACGACCCGACGGGCGGCGGGGTTTTTATCGACGGAACGGATATACGGAAATTCACGCAGGAATCTCTGCGCCGGCAGACCGCGATCGTTACGCAGGAAACTTTTCTCTTTAACGACACCGTTTATAACAATATCGCCTATGGCGACATCGGGGCGTCAAGGGAGCGCGTCGAGGCGGCGGCACGGGCGGCGCTGGCCGACGATTTTATCCGGCGTTTTCCGCAAGGGTACGAAACCGTAATCGGCGAACGCGGACAGCGGTTGTCCGGCGGCGAACGCCAGCGCATCTCCATAGCGAGAGCGCTACTGAAAGACGCGCCGATTCTAATTCTTGACGAGGCGACTTCGGCCCTTGATTCCGAATCGGAAAACCTGGTTCAGGAAGCTCTTGCAAATCTGATAAAAAACCGCACGACGTTTGTGATAGCCCACCGGCTGTCAACCATACGAAACGCCGACATGATTCTGACCATGGAGCGCGGGCGCATAGTCGAATCGGGAAGCCATGACGAGCTTATGTCGCGCGACGGCTCCTACCGGCGCTTTTTCCGGCTGCAAAGCTTTAGCAGTGGTCAGTGATCAGTTTTTGAAAAGAAATGGCGCGATTCATCGCGCCTTCCGACAACTGACCACTAACCACTGGTCAGGCTTTGCAATAGAGCCTTCATCTCGTTGATATCAACCGGCTTGGCGATATATCCGTCCATATTCGCGCGTCCGGCTTCGTCCATGTCTTCATACGAGTCGGCCGTCATTGCGATGATTGGAGTTTTACGGGCGTCCGGACGCTGCATTTCACGTATGCGGCGCGTCGTTTCAAACCCGTCAATCCCCGGCATCTGTATATCCATAAATATCGCGTCGTAATAACCTTCCGGCGATTTCGCGAACATGTCGAGAGCCGTTTGGCCGTCCCCGGCCTCATGAACAACAATGTCTGTTTTTGACAGCGATACCTTAATTACCATCCGGTTGATTTCAACATCGTCCACCAGGAGAATATGGCGGCCGGAAAGACTGTCCGGCGGCGCGGTTTTTTTATTCTGAACATTTTGAACTGAATTCGTGTCGTTTTCATTTTGGGTAAACATGTGGAGTAATATACATTAATCGCCTGGTATTCGCCAGCGTGATTCGCGTCTAAGCCGCCTCGCGGCGGCC
>JAIRVC010000324.1 GCA_031254095.1 Acidobacteriota bacterium | reverse complement strand
TCCTATCCATATGAAATATCCGGGTAAAAAAAATTGGCTGGCAACATTCAAAAAACCTCTCTTGAGCTGCTGGCGCCCGCGCTTAATAAAGATACGGCCATAGCGGCAATAAATCACGGGGCGGACGCGGTTTACATCGGGGCGGACAGGTTCGGCGCGCGTGAAAAAGCGGGAAACTCAATACAGGACATCGAAGAGGTTGTAAAACGCGCCCACGTTTTTAATGTAAAAGTTTACGCGACGGTAAACACCATTTTCTTCGATCATGAAGCCGGACAAATTCAAAAACTGTGCCGGGCTCTCTGGAACGCGGGCGTTGACGCGATAATAATTCAGGATACGGGGATTTTAGAACTGGATCTTCCGCCAATCCGATTCCATATCAGCACACAGGCGGACAACCGGACTCTGGAAAAGATATCTTTCTGGGACAAAACCGGAGTGTCGAGAGTAATTCTGGCGCGGGAACTTTCTTTAAAGCAAATAGCCGAAATACGTGCGAAAACCAAAATTGAGCTGGAGGTTTTTGTTCACGGGGCTTTATGCGTTTCGTACAGCGGCAACTGCTATATGAGCTGCATTGTCTCAAGGCGAAGCGCCAATCGGGGCGCCTGTTCGCAACCGTGCCGATTGCCGTACAGCCTGATTGAAGCCGATGGGAAAGTTATCGCAAGGGATAAGCATCTGCTGTCGCTGCGCGATCTGAACGCTTCAACGGCGTTGTCCGAATTAATAAACGCGGGAGTGACTTCTTTCAAAATCGAAGGCAGGTTGAAAGATTCGGCATACGTTAAAAATATTACAGCCTGTTACCATGCCCTGATTAACAACTTTATAGAGCAGAATCAAAATTTTTGCCGTCCGGCGAAAGGCGGCTGCGCAATAAATTTCAAGCCCGATATTGAGCGGACTTTTTCCCGCGGCTATTCCACGTATTTCATTTTCGGCCGGCAGCGCCCGCTGGCCAATTTCGCGACCCCGAAATCAATGGGCAAATACGCGGGAACCGTTACAAAAACGGACGCAAAACATTTTTTACTCGACAGCGCGGCAAACCTTGCCAATGGGGACGGCATCTGTTTTGTTTCAAACGGCGGGCTCGTCGGCACTCAGATTATCGGCAAAGACGATAAGGGCTTTGTGCCGCAAAGCATAAAAGGAATTACAACGGGGACTGAAATATTCTGCAATCGCGATACGGAGTTCATTAAACAGGTTGAAAATTCTGAAACGCCGCGAAGCAGAAGCCTTGTTATCGACATATCCGCGGCGGACGGCGTTCTTGAACTGGAAGCTGAAACCGAAGGGTTCAAGTCCGGGCTTGCTTTTCCCGTCGATGCCGGCATTGCGGAAAATCAACGGCGGGCGGCTGAAATCTGGAAGGCTGGAATGTCAAAATCGGGACAGTCGCCGTTTAATGTAACGCGGGTGAATGTCAATACATCGGAACTTCCTCATTATCCGGCGTCAAAAATCAACGGACTGCGGCGCTTGCTCCTGAATAAACTGATAATGGAAATATTGGAAGACGCTTTTAAAAACCGCCCCGTTTCCGCAATTAATGTAAGCGGTTATTATGAAAGGCACATTGGTTTTCAGCATAATGTTTCAAATAAATTTGCCCGCCTGTTTTACAGCAGACGAAACGTGGAAACAATCGAACCGGCCATTGAAATAAGCAGGCCGCCTCAAGGCGGCCAGTGGTCAGTGGTTGGTGATCAGCGGTCAGAAAAATTCGCCGCGAACCATCTTTTGGGTAACTTCCTGAATGAAGTTACAGGCAAAGACAAAGCCGGTAAAATTCCGGTTATGACAACCCGCTATTGCGTTTTGTTTGAACTGGATATGTGCCTGAAAGTAAATCAGAGACGTAAATTAAAACTTCCTTTGAGCATCGACGGCGGCAATCAGAAATATGCCGTTGAATTTGACTGCGAGAGGTGCGAAATGAACATTTATTTGGTTCAACCTCTAAAGGCGGTATTATGATCATCGCGCGGCGCCAAGGATGTTGCGGCGCGCAATTGATGGTTTATTGACCAAAAACCGGGAGAAACGATGTGACGTATCAGTATATTTATGTAATGAAGGATCTGCGCAAGGTCTATCCGCCCAACCGCGAAGTCTTGAAAGGCATCTGGCTTTCATTCTTTCCCGGCGCGAAAATCGGCCTTATCGGCCTGAACGGTTCGGGCAAGAGCACGCTTTTAAAAATCATGGCCGGAGTCGTCACGGAATTTACGGGCGAAGCCTGGCCCGCCGAAGGCGTGCGCGTAGGCTATCTGCCGCAGGAACCGCAGCTCGACGCCGGAAAAAACGTGCTTGAAAACGTGCAGGAGGGCGTGAAATCCACGCGCGATCTGCTTGATGAATTCGACCGGATAAACGCGCGTTTTGCCGAAGAAATATCGCCTGAGGAAATGGACAAGCTGCTGGCGGAACAGGCGCGCGTGCAGGACGCTATCGACGCCTGCAACGGCTGGGAAATCGACCGGACGCTGGAAATCGCGATGGACGCGTTGCGGCTGCCGCCCGGAGACGCCGATGTCTCGAAACTTTCCGGCGGTGAACGCCGCCGCGTCGCGCTCTGCCGCCTTTTGCTTGAACGGCCGGATCTCCTTTTGCTGGATGAGCCGACAAACCATCTTGACGCCGAGTCGGTCGCATGGCTTGAGCGCTTCCTGAAGGATTACGCCGGAACGGTGGTTGCGATCACGCACGACCGTTACTTCCTCGACAATGTGGCGGGCTGGATTCTGGAGCTTGACCGTGGAGAGGGATTGCCGTGGGAAGGGAATTATTCCTCCTGGCTGGAGCAGAAACAGGCGCGTCTGGAAGCGGAGGAAAAGCAGGAATCCGCCCGCCGCCGCACCTTGCAGCGCGAACTTGAGTGGGTGCGCATGTCGCCGCGCGCGCGGCAGGCCAAAGGCAAAGCCCGTTTGAACGCTTACGAAAAACTGCTTGCAGAAGAAGCGGAAGCGGAATCGCGCGTGCAGGCGACCGACCTGCACATACCACCCGGCCCGCGGTTGGGCGATCTGGTCGTCGAAGCGCAGAATCTGCGCAAGGCGTTCGGCGACCGCCTGCTTTTTGACGATCTTTCATTCAAGCTGCCGCCCGGAGGCATTGTCGGCGTAATCGGCGCGAACGGAGCGGGGAAAACCACGCTCTTTCGGATGATTGCCGGCGAGGAACAGGCTGACGCCGGAACCTTGCGCATTGGCGAAAGCGTCAGCATTGCCTACGTCGATCAAAGCCGTGACACGCTCAATGGCGAGCGGCAGGCATGGGAGGAAATCAGCGACGGACGCGACATGGTGACTTTGGGCAAACGCGAGGTTCCAGCGCGTTCATATGCCGCGGCCTTTAATTTTAAAGGATCGGATCAGCAGAAGCGCGTGAAAGACCTGTCCGGCGGCGAGCGCAACCGCTTACATCTGGCTAAAACCCTGAAAAGCGGCGGAAATCTGCTGCTGCTTGACGAGCCGACGAACGATCTGGATGTTGACACCCTGCGTTCGCTTGAGGACGCGCTTCTTTCCTACTCCGGCTGCGCGGTGGTAATCAGCCACGACCGCTGGTTTTTGGATCGCATTGCAACGCACATACTCGCGTTCGAGGGAGATTCGCGCGTTGTCTGGTTCGAGGGGAATTATCAGGATTATGAAGCCGACCGCAAGCGCCGCCTCGGCGCCGCTGCCGACCAGCCCCACCGAATCCGCTACAAGCCGCTGACCAGATAATTGATCGGCAGCAGCAGTGCCGATTACCGTAAGGGCGGCCGGAGGCGGCCGCCCTATGCGTTCATTCGCGCCGCTTGAGTGGATTGCGGACTTCGTTGCGGCTTTTACCTTGAGGGCGATCCAGATTTTCTATTTCATCCGGCGTCAACTTCGTCGCTTCTACGATGATATCTATCGGCAATCCCTTTGATTTCAATACCCGCGCGGTTTCTTTTCTATCCGCTTCCCGCAATATTTCGCCTATTGCAATGCCGAGCTTTTTACCCCGTTTTTCGCCGCGTTTTTCACCGCGCCTTTCGACTGTTATACGGTTGGATTCCATATCCGTCTGAAACATGCGCCGGCTGCGAAGTACCGCGCGTTCCCGTTCGTCTTTGCTTATTGACTTCAATAAGGTTCCCGCCATATCTACCTCTTTCTTCTTTTTGAATATCGCATCTATTACTTTACGGTATTTCGGGCGATGAGCGTATCCAAAAAATAGCGTCCACATCTCCAACGGCGTAAGCTCATCTACCGGTCTTTTTGCCAAATCAGCAGCTTTGGGAAGTTCCACAAACGCCATTGTTATGTCGTCGGCCAGCACTTCTCCGTCTTTATCACGCATTGTCGCCGCACGGAAAAAATTCTTGTCTCCGGGAAATACATTGTACGCGCAGAACGTAACCTGCCATGTCTTGGCAAGTTCCGAATAGGATTTCCCTTTCATGCTCTGGGATGAGTGTAAATCACATAGGTAGAAAAGACTTTTGCGTTTCAGGTTCACATGACGAATGTCACCCGCCTCTTCTATACGTGACGCCTGCATTTCGAGGTCAATTTGCTCACCGTCGTCCGTAACGCAGTTCACATCAAGCCGTTCCTGCTTCTCAAGAATACCTTCGGCTGGAATTTCGTTGTTCCGCAAAAAGACATTTCGCACTTTCCGTCCGATTATGGCGGCAATAATATCTTTTAATACCGGGCCGGCGTCTCCGTGTGTCAGCAGGAGCTTGAACACGCGGTCGTCAGACGGAGGTAAAAGCTCCGGCATATGACATTCATCCGATACCGCAATCGCTTGATTTTTTAATTTTTTCATATCGATCACATATTGTCTTCCAAGATAACTATGTTTCATGAACCCTGAAAATATTTCAAAGGAAGCAATGATTAACCCGGATATTTCACGGGGGAAGCGGGAGTTTTCACGTCATGCTTGCGGATATTTTCAATCATGCCCCTTTTGAAATCACGCGCCGTTACCTCGGCATATCGCAGGGGCGACGGCAACGCTATGCCTCAGTCTTTTATTGCGCGCCTCCGACCGCCCTATGCGATTATGTTATTATTTTTTTATCGTAAATATTTATCGCGAAGATGCTGATATGGCAAATACTGCGTTGATGCAGGTACACGTTGATGAGAAAATTAATGTTTTATGGCATTTGCGCAGTTGTACCGTCTATGTCTGAACGAAACCCGGAATTGCTCATAGAGGATATCCTCGAAAGCTGCAACAAGATCATCGGCTATACGAACGGATTTTCTTTTGAAACATTCGTCGCCGATTCCAAAACGGTAGATGCCGTTGTCCGCAATTTTGAAATCAAATCGCTCCTCTCCGCGCGGGGTTTCGTCTGGTAAAATATCCAACACTTTTAAGGAATGGGATATGCCTGAAAAAAATGCTTTGCGCATAGTTATGATTGCGGCGGAGGCCGCGCCTTACGCCAAGGTTGGCGGTCTGGGCGATGTTATCGGCGCGCTTCCGCAGGCGCTGGAAAAGCTGGGCGCAAAAGTCGCTGTCATTATCCCCTCTTACGGCAACGCCGCCGATGAACCGGTTTTGGCCGAACCATGCCATGACGTTCCGGGCTTTGACGTCACGCTGGGAGATATTACGGAATACGCTTCCGTTTTTCAGACTTCGATGCCGGAAAGCGGCGTCGCGGTCTATCTCATCGGTTCCCGGCGGTATTTCGAGCGCGGAGGCGTATACGACGACCCGCTGACCGGAGAAGGCTACAGCGACAACATGGAGCGGTACGTTTTTTTCATGAAGGCGGCCATAGAGTTAATGCTCCGGCTGCCGCATTCTTTCGACATCGTCCATTGCCATGATTCTCAGGCCGCGCTTATTCCCGGCCTCATAAGGGAAAATTACGGCGGCGAGGAAAAGCTGGCGCGCGCGCGAACGATATTCACCATTCACAACATTGCGTATCAGGGAAATTATCCGGCCGAGGCGCTTGATCTGGCGGGCATATCACCTCATAACTTTTATCCTTTCTCGCCGTTTGAATTTTGGGGACAGGTCAATTTTATGAAAGCCGGAATTGCGCTTGCCGATGAAATAACGACCGTAAGCCCGACTTACGCGGAGGAAATTCAAGAGACGGAACTCGGATTCGGGCTTGAAAGCGTGCTGCGCGAAAGAAGCGCCAATTTGCACGGCATTATAAACGGAATCGACTATAACGAGTGGAATCCTGAAACGGATCCATTTATAGCGGCGCGTTTTTCGTCCACAAAACTCTCCGGCAAGGCCGTTTGCAAGCGTGAAGTCCTGGAATATTTCAACCTCGGCCACGGCAGGGATTTAAAACGCGTTCCGCTTATCGGGATAATTTCGCGCCTCGCAAACCAGAAAGGTTTTGACCTTATCGCCGAGGCAATTCCCGCGATTGTGGAAATGGATTTGCTCCTGGTAATTCTTGGAACGGGACAGCAGTATTACAACGATCTCGTAAGCGGTTTTGCCGCGTGCTATCCTGAAAAAATCGCCGCGCGGCTGGCCTTCGACAATCCGCTGGCGCATAAAATCGAAGCCGGATGCGACATGTTTCTCATGCCTTCCCGATACGAGCCTTGCGGACTGAGCCAGCTCTACAGCCTGCGCTACGGAACCATTCCCATTGTGCATCGCAAAGGCGGTCTTGCCGACACGGTAATTCCATACGGCGGAAACAGCGGAACGGGATTCAGCTTTACCGAGTATTCCGCCGATGCGCTGACGCAATCAATCGGCGAGGCGCTTTCCGTTTATTCCGACCCGCCGGCGTGGAAAAAACTGATGATGCGGGCTATGGCGGAAGACTGGTCATGGGAAACTTCCGCCGGACGTTACATGGATCTATATCAGAAGAAGGAGTAAAACGCCTTGTCCCTGATTCGACGGTTTGGAATTGGAATAGTTATTTAC
>JAIRVC010000300.1 GCA_031254095.1 Acidobacteriota bacterium | reverse complement strand
GAGAATACGATGTAGTGGTTGCCGGCGGCGGAACATCCGGTGTGGCGGCAGCCATTGCCGCGGCGCGCGCCGGCGCGAAAACGATTCTTGTTGAGCGCATCGGCACGCTGGGCGGGCAGATGAACGTTTCCGGACCTCCCGGATTCGCTTACGCCTACATGTTCAACCCGCGCAAAGAACAGATCATAGCCGGCTTTATGGAGGAAACGCACCAGAGAATGCTGAAAGACGGACACGCGCTGCCGCATACGCTGCCGGATTTTCGCGTCGGCTACGATTTCGCCCTGGTCGATCCGGATTACTGGGGTCTGCTGATGTTTGAAATGATGGAGGAAAACGGCGTAAACCTCCTGCTTCATTCGCCGGTCGTGGATGTCGTCCGCGAAGGAGACGCCATTCGCGGGGTGGTCGTCGAAAATGTTTCCGGCCGGCAGGCGGTACTCGGAAAAGTAATCATTGACTGCACGGGCGAAGGGCATGTTTCCGCTAAAGCCGGCGCGCCCTATGAACAGGTTCCAACGGAAGACCTTGAGCCGCACACGCTTTCATTTACCGTGGACGGCGTGGACTGGGACAAGCTGCTCAATTACGTGCGCGAAAACGCCGCTTACGAATTTAACGCCATGACGCATCCGTATCTCGGCTGGACGGAGGAACAGATTATCGAGCGCATCCGTCAGGTAAAAGATATCCGCGAGATTACAAATTTCATGGGCTTTTACACCCTGCGCGACAAGGCCGTGGCCGCGGGCGAGTATCATACTCACGGCGGCGTGGGCTTTTTTATCATGCCGCGCGATAACGGCGTCATACAGGCGCATTTCCAGCATTCTTCGCACATAGACAACGTCGATCCGACCGACGTTCGCGATCTTACCCGCTGCGAGATTGAATGCCGTAAACAGGTGCTTGTCGCCTTGCGCTTCATCAAAAAATATATGCCGGGATTTGAAAACTCCTACCTTACGCGCATCTGCTCGGAACTGCGCATACGCGAAAGCCGCCGCGTTATCGGCGACTATATTCTGACCAAAGCCGATGTCGGCGCCGCGAGGAAGTTTGACGACGTGATCGGCAAAAGCTCTTTCGCTTCCGGAGCGAAGCATGTCGCCAGGCAGGAAACAATTTCCTATGAGGGAATCATCTATCCGCACGACGGCGGATCGTATGATATTCCCTATCGCTGCCTCGTTCCGCAAAAGATCGAGAATCTGCTCGTGGCAGGAAAGGCGATTTCCACCGACCGGGATTCATACGCGCGCTTTTTGCAGCTTACCATGGTGACCGGACAGGCGGCGGGCGTCGCCGCGGGCGTCTGTGTCCGCAAAGGAATTACGCCACGTCAACTGGAGGGCGACGTTTCCGAGTTGCAGGAAATCCTGCAGAAGCAGGGGGCGATTCTTTACGGAACACATTAATTTTTAGTGATCAGGGGTCAGTGGTCAGATTTTGAATCATCTATTTCTGGCCACTGATCGCTAATCACTAACCACTGATCACTGTTAATCAAAAACGACTGACTGCAGCGAGGTGATTTCTATCGTCTTTCCGCAGCGCGGATTTTTGCAACGCACCTTGTCGTCAAGGCGAATGCGGTAATCGCGCGCCTTGGCGTAGCGCGCCCTGTCGCGTTCGTCGGCCCCGCGCGGCAGCGAAGCCTTTTTTACACGCTTTCGCCAGCGGATGGGATATTCAGATGATGTCCGGCATTTCGAACAGTAGATCGTCGCCGACACGGTTTCGTCTTTTTCATTAAACAGATCGCGTTCTTCCATATCCATATATTATATGCTTGAATTATCGGTTGCGCATCAGAAAAACAATATAAAACATATTCGGCAAAACAATATGGGATTTTTCAGCAGACTCTTTTCATCATTTTCATCGGACGAGACGGAACCTTCGGAAGGGCAACTCCGGCGGGCGATAAAACAGGTTACGCAGACGCATGGCGAGGCGGCGAACCGTATCATTGCCATGGAACGCCTGGCAGCCTGGCGGACGCCTGAATCGGCGGCGGCTTTGTTGCGCCGGTTTACCATACAGACGCCGCAGGCCAGTATGGATCTGGAGGAAAAACGGTACGCGGTGAAGCTGCTCACGGCGATGGGGGAAATCGCCGTAAATCCAATCATAGACTGGCTTAAAACCGCGCCGGATGTCGCTCACCCGGTACAGGCGCTTAAAAATATATGCCCGCCGGAAAAATATCGCTCCGCGCTGGTGGAGGTGCTTGAAGCCTTTTCTTCCGGGTATACGCGCTGGCCTGAGGCAAAGGCGTTGCTGATTGCCGGTCTGGAGGACGAGGCTTTTCCCCAGGTCGGCGAAACCGTCTTCCGTTTTCTTGATGACGACAACGACGATGTCTGTATAGCCGCCGCGGATTACCTTGCCCGCAACGGGGGCGAAGCCGCGCGCGAGAAATTTATTCAGATTTGTCTGGCGGCGGACGGCCGCCCTCGCGTCCGCGGACGTATTTTTGACCATTTTTACGAACGCGGATGGGGCGTAGGAAAAAATAAAAAAGATGTGGAAGCTATAATTTCTCCTCCTTTTTACCTGACGTCCAAAGGGATCGTGAAGCGCCGGGGGCAGGAATAGTTCACCTTGAGACGGGCAATTTGTCGGCGTTTTTATAGTTGCGTTATTATCCGTAAAAAATGTAACAAGCGGCATTGTCGTGACGTAATTTACAGCGGAAGCGGAAAACGGGATGAATAAACCCGAACCTGTCTGCTATTGGAACGTAATAACCTGTCGAAAGCGGGTAAAAACTGTGGGATGTAATTTAAGATTTATTATTGGAAACCTCTGATTTAATTGTCTGCGCGGGATGAAGTGCGAGGCGCACGGAGCCGAGGAACCGAGGCATATAGAAAAATATGTTGAGGTTACGAGCACCGCGCCGCCGTAAACAATTTGGCAATTCGCCCGCACAGGCAATTAATCAGCGGTTTCCTAAGGGAAACGCACCATGGTACGCATAGCACGATTTCTATTGCCGGTTTTGATTATGACCATAGCGCTCGGCGCGAATTCCGCCAACGCGCAGGATGTCAGTTTCAAAAACTTTGCTTCATTCCAGAATATTGTTCCCGGAGTGATCGACTTTTTTGCCTCGGACCGTAAGACGATCGCTCCTTACGAAGAAGCGGCGGCGGAAGCCGTTGCGAAGCTCAAAACACTGTTTGGCGAAGAGATTCCAAAAGGAGCCATCTTTATCTGCACCAATCAGGCTCAAAGAGACTCCCTGTATGAACCGGTTGTTATGAGGCAGGGATATTCCTGGGTGCTGGTTTCGGTTTCTCAGGAAGCACAGGCGCAGGAAATGCTTGAACGCATTAAAGCCCAGATGGGCGACAATATTCCCGATGAAATCCGGCAGCGTATAAACAATATGCCGCAAAATATGGCGTCAAACATGGACCGGCAGGTCGTGACTGCCGTAGTCAGGAACATCGCTTTCGCGGTTACGCAGACAATGATGAACGACGAGAGTTTCCAGTTCCGTACTTCCCGCGTTGACGATGTCGGCAAAAGTCCCTTGCAGGACTGGCTTGATATTGGCATCAGCGTGTACGCAAGCGGCGATAAAAGACCGGTAGCGTATTTACGGGAAAATCTTGACATGGCTTTTCCGCTTGAGGATGTGCTTTTCATGGCCCGGCCGTTTGTCGCTTCAGCCATTATGGGACAGCGGAGCAGCGGCGGTGGTGGCGGCAGAGGAGGAGTTTCCGGCAACGGCCAGGGGATGCCGCAAATTATAATGGGCGGCGGCCAGGGAGGGCAGCGGCAGGGAACGGCGAAAAGTAAACCCGGCGGCGGAAGCGGACCGCAGCAGCGTGAAATGTCTAAAGACGAGCAGGATCAGATGCTTTTTGACGGTCAAGCCATTGCGTTTTTCGATTATTTCATGGAAAAATTCGGCATTGGAAAAATGCGCGAACTTATAGAATTTGTGCGCGAAAAAAATGAAAGCTGGGACTATGTCGTCCGGCCCGATATGCTGGGGCGTGATTTTACAAAAATCGAATCGGATTTAAACGAATGGCTCGCGAAACAGTCAATTCCTGATCCGAAACCAAAATCTAAAGTACAACAGTAAACACTTTCTGAGTTGAGCGATATGAACATGAAAAAGAATTTGTTTCCCGGATTATGGCGTTGCGCGGCCGTCGCGGCGGGCGTTGTTGTCTGCGCGAGTCTTTTTGCTCCCGCGCGTATATCCGCGCAGAATCCCGGTCTCGGCGGCGGCAAAACGTCGTCCGCGCCTCCGATCACTTTGCAGGACGTTCCCGCAAAGAGAGTGGAGGAATACGTTGTGAAGGCGAACGAGATCATTCGCGATATGCTGCTTACGGGAGAGCTTAACGCGGCGCGCGCTATCCGGATCAACGCTCCAAGAATCCAGAACACCTTTGGCAGTACAATCGCCTATCTGGCGGAAGAAGGCGCGATTGTGAAGGCCGGAGAGCGTATTGTCGAATTTGACGCCACCAGCCTGATCAACAGCAGAGCCGATGCCGAACTGAGTCTGGAAACAGCGAGGTTTAATGTTGCCAAAAGGAAGGTTGACCTTGAGGCGAATCGCTGCGATCGTCTGAACAGTGTGGCGCAGGCGGAAGCGGCGGTAAAAAAAGCCGAACTCGACGCAAAAGTCGACAGGAGCCTTCGTTCCGAAAATGACTACGCGCGATATCAGTTGACTCTTTCGAACGCCCGTTTGAATCTGGATAAAGCCAGGGAAGAATTGGGCAATTTTGAGAAAAATTATGATTCAGAAATGGCGCTGGTTGAGATCACCCGGTCGCAGAGGGAACTCGAACTGAGAAGAATCGACAACGATATTGCGCAATTAAGCATAGATGCGGTACTGGACGGCATTTTTATTTATGGTGACAACTGGCAGAGCAACCGGAAGGTCCAGGTTGGGGACAGTATTTTTCCGGGGATGGAGGTCGCCAGTATTCCCGATCTGACCAGCATGCAAGTAATAGGGTACGTATACGATACGGAATACCGTTTGCTTAAAGCCGGGATGCGCTGCGATGTAAGCTTCGACGCTCTGCCCGGCGTGAATGTGGGCGGTTCCGTTGTATCGCTTACGGATGTGGCCAGCCGCAGGGGATTTTCGACGGACAAAAAGCTGTTTCAGGCCACGATAAGGCTGGATGAAGTAGATCATGAAATTCTCAAACCGGGAATGACGGCGCGCGTCAATGTTCCCCTGCTTTTGGCGAATGCCGTTCCGGCCGTGCCTCGCGCATATGTCGGCGTGGATTCACAGGGACGCAATTATGTGCTCAAGGGAACGGATATCAGAAGCGCCAATACGCAGTTTGTCAATCTTGGCGCAATCGGCGACAGTCTGATTGAAATCGCCTCCGGCGTATCCGTCGGAGAAAAACTCTTTCCCGTGCAATAGACGGAGGTATTTATAATGAAATCCCGAAAAATGCTTGTTTTTTTAGCGGCGGCGGTGATTGTTGCGGGGCTGGGGTTCTGGATGTACCGTTCCCGCAATGTTTCGGCAAACGTCAGCGAAAAAGATCTCCTGACCGTTCAGCGCACGGATTTTCCTGTACTGGTCACTGCCTCTGGAGTGCTGGAAGCAATCCAGAGCTTCAGCGTTGGGCCGCCGCGCCTGTCGCGCCCGCAGGGGCAGTTCAGGCTGATGCGCATCGTTGACGAAGGAACGATGGTTGACGAAGGCGATTTCCTGATGGAATTCGATACGTCCAGCATCAGCAATAATCTCCTGACCGCGACCGAGAATTTCCAGCGCATACAGGAAAATCGGCAGCAGCAGCGCGGCAGCGGCGATATTCAGTTAAAAAATCTGAAACTTCAACTTGAAAAAGCCAGGTCCGATCTGGAAAAAATTGAAGAACAGCTCAGCGCCCAGGCCGATCTGTTAAGCGGTGTTGAAGTTGAGAAAATGCGCATTGATCGAGATGCCGGCAGGTTTAATGTTGAGATGCTGGAGAAAAAACTTGCATACTCAACGGAAAGCGACCAGCTTCAGTTGCAAATACTGCGCAACCAGGAGAGAAACAACCGCAGCCGGATGGACGATCTTTTGGACGCCATGGATTTATATACCGTGCGGGCTCCCGTGTCCGGCGTAGTAATTTTTAAGCGCGATTGGAACAATAACGCCAAGGAAGTCGGCAGCAATGTTTCCATGCAGGAAATTGTCATGGAAATCCCCAACCTTTCGACGATGCGCGCCAAGATGCAGGTTGACGAACTTGATTCCGGCAAAATCAGGTTGGGGCAGGACGTTAGTATTACCGTGGACGCCGTTCAGGGGCGTTCATTTGCGGGCAAGGTCACCAGCGTCGGCACTATTTTGAAACAGGCGTCTTACGACCGGCCGCAGAAAATAATGGA
>JAIRVC010000154.1 GCA_031254095.1 Acidobacteriota bacterium | reverse complement strand
ATTGGATCACAACAAACAACACTACCCTGGACGCTACGCGCGAATATTTTCATCGCGGCGGTATGTCAAATTGCAAGGCGGGTTTGCGCTGGCTTGTCGTTACGAACGACGGCGCGCTCCAGCCCTGCTCCATGCAGTTCAAGCGCTACGGCCTGCATGAACAGGCGAAAATGGTCAAGGAATTTACCGAAAAGAATACCTGTGACGAATGTTACGTTTCGATTCGCTCGTATCTGGATAAGTCATATACCCAGCTTCTGTCGGAAAACGTCCTGGAATTTTTCTCATTTAAAACGAAGAATTCAAAGGCCGCATAAATAAATTAAGGGAGCCTCTAAATCAAATCTTGCGGCCGGGACAAAGGCGTAGTTTACATTTACGTAAACGAGCATTTTGGATCGGTCGCGTAACTCAGAATTTTGGGTTTTTAGAGATTCCTGTAAGGAGACATATGAAAAGGTTGCTGCCTGGAATTCTGGCCTGTCTGTGCCTGGCGTCTTTTGCGTCGGCAAATGACGCCGGAGACCGTGTTGTACGCGCGAGCATGGCGCTAAAGGAAATCATGGACGCTCCGGATGGCGGAATTCCGCAGGATTTGATCGATAAAAGCGTCTGCGTAGCCGTCATCCCCGGCATGAAAAAGGGCGGCGTCATATTTGGCGCGAATTACGGCCGCGGGCTTATGTCCTGCCGCCTCGAAAATAACGGCGGATGGAGCGCTCCGTCAATGTTTCGGCTCGAAGGCGGAAGTTTCGGCCTCCAGATCGGCGTGCAGGCCGTTGACCTCGTTCTGGTGGTCATGAACCTGAGCGGACTGGAAAGCCTGCTTGACAGCAAATTTTCCCTTGGCGGCGACGCCTCGGTCGCGGCCGGCCCGGTCGGCCGGACTGCCTCCGCGGAAACCGACATGTGGATGACGGCAAAGATTCTGGCCTACTCACGCGCGCGCGGACTTTTCGGCGGATTGACGATTAAAGGAGGGACTATTCGTCCCGACAAAGACGCCAACCTTGAGCTTTACAGGCAGCCGATGAACGCGCGCACCCTCTTGCTGCAAAAAACCAGCCCTATCCCGAAAGACGCGCAAATTTTTCTGGATCAGTTAAACAAAATCAGTCCGGCAAAGTAGCGGCTAGCGGTTAGTGGCAGGCTACCGCTAACCGCTAGCTCCGGCTTAATTCAAAAATAATTTTCAGCCCTTCAAGCGCCAGCCAGGGATTCACGATGTCAATCATGCCGGTTTCTCCGGCAATCAGTTCGGCCATGGCGCCCGTACCGATTGTTTTCATTTCCGGCCCAAGTTCCGCGCGAAACCGGGAAACCATACCTTCAACAAGCCCCACATAACCATAGAGCAGGCCGGATTGCATTGAATGCACGGTATTGCGCCCGATCACCGACGGAGGGCGGCAAATATCCACGCGCGGGAGCTTTGCCGCGCGGCGAAAGAGAGCGTCCGCGGCAACGCCTATGCCCGGAGCAATCGCGCCTCCCAGATATTCGCCATCGGCAGAAAGCGCGTCAAAAGTTGTAGCGGTTCCGAAATCGACAACGCAGGCGGGGCACTTGTAGAGCCGGCGCACGGCGACGGCGTTTATCACGCGGTCGGCGCCGATCTGCCTGGGGTCTTCATAGCGCAATGGGATTCCGGTGCGAACGCCCGCATCGACAATCAACGGATCGACGCGCATATAATCGCGGCAGGCGCGCGCCAGCACACCCGTGAGCGTCGGCACTACCGAAGCGATCGCAACGCCGCGCACCGCGTCTTTGCCGCTTATGCGCAAGTCCGCCCGCTCCAGAAGCTGCATCATCAAAATGCCGTATTCGTCAGACGTGCGCTCGTTGTCCGACGCCAGCCGCCAGTGCGGCCCGAGCTGGCCGCCTTTAAATAACCCAAGTGTAATTCCGGTGTTTCCGATATCTATTGTCAGCAGCATATCGCGTCTCACAAGGAAGCGCTTATTAATTAAGCTTAATCAGCGTTTCTCTAAAAGAATGTTGTCAATCAGCCGCGTCTTTCCAATAATCACGGCGGCGGAAAGAAGAGCGCCGCCGCGGATTTCATGCAGTTCCTCGATTGTATCCGGGTCCGCGACAGACACATACCGCACATCGGCAAGCGGTTCCGCGGAGAGCGTTTCAATTACGGCGGCTTTCAGCATGTCCGCGTTTTTCTCGCCGGTTTCAAACCTTGCTTTTGCCGCCGACAAAGCCCGATACAGAGCTGGCGCCGCCTTGCGCTCATCGGCGTTTAAATAGGCGTTGCGGCTGCTCATCGCAAGTCCGTCGGCTTCCCGGACAATGGGCAAAACAACAATATCCACGTCAAAATTCAGGTCTTCGGCCATGCGCCTGATCACAGCGGCCTGTTGAGCGTCTTTCTGGCCGAAGTAAGCCCTGTCAGGCGTGAAAATATTTATGAGTTTGGCTACCACCGTTGCGACGCCGCGAAAATGACCGGGACGGGCGGCGCCTTCAAGCGGCTTTGAAACATTCTCCACCGTAATCCATGTCTGATAACCGGGAGGATATACATTTTCCGGAAACGGAGTCAAAACCGCGTCAACGCCCAGGCTTTCAAGTAGCGCCAGATCATTTTCGAGCGCGCGCGGGTATTTTGCCAAATCTTCTTCCGGGCCGAACTGCGCCGGATTAACGAAAATACTCACGCCGACATGATCGCATTCAAGCCGCGCCCGCCGAATAATAGCGGCGTGCCCGTCGTGAAGCGACCCCATGGTTGGAATCAGGCCGAAAACGCCGGGCATGGCACGGCGGATGGTTCGCAATTCATGAATGTTTTCAGTTACACGCATATTTCATACCGTTTGTTTTTTGCAGAGCAGCGTTTCCTTTGGGCATTTACTTTCAGGCGCACAGCCCTCCATAGCGCGTTGTTGACCGGAACCGGAATGCCGAGACGCGCTCCCTCGCGCGCAACCGCGCCGTTAATGGCGTCGCACTCCGTAGGCGCGCCGCGCAAAATATCGCTAAGCATTGAAGACATGTTTTCAGCCGTCCTGCGCGCCGTTTCGCGAACCTCGGCCGCCGGATCGGCATAAGGCAGTTCCACGCCGCGGGCACGGGCGACAGCCGCGCATTCCTGAGCCGCTTTTTCCATCAGGGCGGCGGCGCTTCCCTGTTTCAGGAGTTCCCCGTTACGAACGCCTCGCAACGCCGTCAAAGCGTTTATGCCGCAGTTAACCGCGAGTTTTCCCCAGATCAGGCTTTCCGCATTTTCCGGAGCGCATTCGTACGCCTCGAAACCCGCGCGGCGAAACAGTTCCGCCGCCCGTTCCGGCCCCGCGATATGCGTCATCCCGCTTCCGCGATGCGCGACATGTCCGGGAGCAATCAGCGTCGCGCCCTCAAATGTAACGCCGGGAAAAGCCCGGCCGCCGAGCGCCTCTATATTGCCCAGGCCATTTTGCAGCGAAAACGCCGAGCCGCACGGTTTAAGATTTTTTTCGAGCCGCGCGGCAACGCGCTGCGTCTGCCACGATTTTACAAGCACAATCGCAAGATCCGCCGCCGGCGCGGGCGCGTCGTAAAACTCCGCGTCAACACGGGCGATTCTTGTTCCCGCCGCGTCATCAATGCGAATTCCGTTGCGTCGAATGGCGCGAACAGCTTCCGCCCAGGTTCCAAGCATAATAATTTTGGCGACACCTGAAAGCGCAAAACGCGCGGCGAATAAACAGGACATCGCCCCGGTTCCCCAAAAAGTTACCCGCATGGTTTATATATCCAGAGCGCCTATCTTAAGGAAACGCTGATTAATGCAGCCTGTTGGAGTGATTCTCTTCCGATTCCAGTTCAGCCTCCAGCATTTCAATTTCTCTCACAAGATCGCGATATTCCTGTGGATCCATGGAATTGGAGTGCTCCGGCGCAGGAAAGCGCCGCGCTTTTACATCGTCTATATATTCGCCGAAAGCCTGCCGCATCTGCGAAAAAAGATCCGCGTATTTTTTGACGAAGTGGGGCGTGAAACGGTCAAAAAGCCCAAGCACGTCATGCGCTACCAGCAACTGGCCGTCGCAACCGATGCCTGCGCCAACGCCGATTGTTGGAATTACCAGCCGCTCGGAAATCATTTGGCTCAGTTCCCCGGGAACAGCTTCAATCACAATTGAAAAACAGCCGGCGTCTTCAAGGATCAGCGCGTCCTCAAGCAGCCGCCGGGCGGCTCCCGCCGATTTTCCCTGTACTTTCCATCCGCCGAGTTGATGCACGCTTTGCGGCGTAAGGCCGATATGCCCCATAACGGGAACGCCGGCGGAGACAATAGCCCTTACGGCGGCGGCGCGTTCGCGTCCGCCTTCCAGCTTAACAGCGTCCATCCCGCCTTTCTGCAGGAGGCTGCCCGCGTTGCGCACCGCTTCGGCAGTCGAAGCCTGGTAAGACATGAATGGCAGGTCGCCCACCAGAAGCGCGCGAGAAGCGCCGCGCGCGACGGCGCGGCAATGATGCAGCATATCCTGCATGGTTACCGGCAGAGTATTGTCGTATCCCAGCACGACCATTCCCAGTGAATCGCCGACCAGGATGCCGTCGATGCCGGAACGGTCAAGCGCCGAGGCGGTAGGAAAGTCGTACCCGGTCATCATAGTAATCGTTTCGCCGTGAACTTTCTTTGACTGCCACGTATGTATGCTGACTTTTGAAGAAACAGAAGCAGATTTCGAAGGCATGGCTATCTTCTCTCCTTTCGAGTAAGACGCCTGTTATAAACCATGCTGGAAACAAACAGGCCCGCCGTTCCGGGCCACCGTCGGCTCCAGTCGGCAGGCAATTATTCTAACAGGACGCGGTAAAAGTGCAACAGCCCGGAATGCAGGGCGCGACGCGCGCATAAGCTCCAGACATGTAAATATTAAAAAAATTCAATATGATTCATTGACAACACAAGCCGTTACTGTTAGTTTATTGCCCGTATCGTGTTCCTCAGTAGCTCAACGGCAGAGCATTCGGCTGTTAACCGAAGGGTTGTAGGTTCGAATCCTACCTGGGGAGCCAACTTCTTGTTTTCTTCCGTCTTCTTTCGTCTCCAACCACCAATAACCATGCGGCATTAATGCGCGCAGTCCGCCTGAAACATCAATAAATACACATGTTTACAGCCTTTTCATAATACATTAACCAGCAATATCCATGCTGATATTTCCCCGTTTTTGTTTTTATTCGTCTTTACGCGCTATTTGAATTGTTGGTATTTTGCGGGTAGTTCAGTTGGCATCCGGGGCGCTTAAAAACAGCATCCCTACAAATTCAAATCTACGTGGTGTGAAATATGAAGCTGACTGACTTGAAATACGGAAGGCAAAACCGGGCGACAAAACGCGCAAGCGGTCTCCGGGTCAAACCTTCGGGAGCATTGAACAACCCCGCCTCATTTGGAAAAGTGAACGCAACAAAACTTGCTGGAAACAAGCCGCCTCACGGCGGCCAGTGGTCAGTGGTTAGTGATCAGTGGTCAGAAAAGTTCGCCGTGAACCATCTTGGAGGGTAACTTCTGAATGAAGTTATAGGCGATTGAATGGAAAATGGGTATTAGTTTGTTTTTATCTCGCTCGGAATGCCCCTGTAGTTTTGGGCGTCAGGGCTACTCCGCATCCGCCTGTCCATTTCCGTCCCTATCCGTCGTTTGGGGGTTGCCTTATAAAAATTGGCGAATTTCTGCCTGATCATGCGTCATCGGCGCAGGAGGCAGACTCTCAAGAAACGCGCGGCCGTAGCTTTTTGTCACCAGACGCTTGTCCAGAATGGCCAGAATGCCGCGATCCGTCCGGTTTCGGATAAGCCGCCCTATGCCCTGTTTCAAAAGAATTGTAGCCGCCGGAATCTGATACTGGTAAAAAGCGTTCCCGCCTGTTTCGTTAATCCGGCCGATTCGCGCCGCGACGACGGGATCGTTTGGAACCGCGAACGGAAGCTTGTCTATCACAACGCAGCTTAACTGTTCGCCCTGCACGTCCACGCCCTGCCAGAAACTGCTGGTGGCGAAAAGCACCGCGCCCGGAGTGCCGCGAAACTCCTCAAGCAACCGGAATTTGCTCTTTTCGCCCTGCATCAAAAGAGGGAACTCAACCACATCCCGCAAAGATTCATAGACCTGCCGCATCTGCGCGTAGCTGGTGAAAAGCAGAAAGGCGCGTCCCCGGCTGGCGTCAAGAAGCGCCCTGATCTCAGCCGCCGCGCTTTCGCACCATCCGGCTTCGCGCGGTTCCGGAATATTGCGGGGAACATAGAGAATCGCCTGCCGGACGAAATCAAAATGAGACGGAACTATCAGTTCTTCGGCGTTTTCGATCCCAAGCCGTGTACGGATAAAAGAAAAATCTCCTCCGGTGGAGAGCGTCGCCGAAGTCAAAACCACGCAATCCGCCTCGGCGAACAGTTTCCCTGAAAGCGCCGGCGCGAGATTGATAGGCGAGGATTGGAGAAAAACGCCGCGCCCCCGGATTTCGTACCAGTAAACGTATTCATTTGATTCCGATTCCAGAATTTCAGCCAGTTCGCTTTCCATTTCGCGCGCCCGCCGGATCAGCGCTTCGGTGTTGTCGTTTTTCACCGGCAGACATTCAAACGCCATGCGAGCGGCGCCGATCTGAACGCGCAGATTTTTGTAAGCTTCATCCAGATTGCCGCAGCCCGCCGGCCCGCGCCGGGCGCCCGATCCGCCGCCCGAAGGCCGCATGACATAGCGCCCTTCTTTGCCCCAGAAACAGGCGAAAAATGCCTTGACGTATTCCGTCAGCCTGTCAAGCTCGCGGGAAAAAAGCTCCGAACTTTCGCCGGTTTCCGCAAGCGCGGCGCGCGCGTCATGGAGGAATTCGCCCAGCCGGTAATTGCTTATGCGGACGCCGAAATACTGCGTCGCAACGTCCTCGATTTCATGCGCCTCATCAAAAACAACGCAGGAATAATCGGGCAGCACTTTACCGAAATCCTCACGGCGCAAAGCGAGATCGGCGAAGAAAAGATGGTGATTGACTATAACGATATCCGATTCAAGCGCCCGCTGACGCACCCGTGTAACGAAGCAGTTTTCAAAATTCCGGCATTTTCGTCCCTCGCATGTTTCGCGGCGGGCGTCGATGTGCTGCCACAGCGTGAGATTTTCCGGCAGGGTCGCGAGTTCCGCGCGGTCGCCGGTTTCCGTTTGCCGCGCCCAGCTTTTAATTTTTTTCAGATACGCGGGGTCGTGAGGCGAAAAAAGATACGCGGCGTTCTGAATCGTCTCCAGTCTGTTCAGGCATAGATAATTGCCGCGCCCTTTCATGTAACAGACGGAAAAATTCCGTTTCAGTGCCTTTTCAAGAAACGGAATATCTTTTTGAAAGAGCTGTTCCTGTAGATTCTTGGTCGCGGTGGAAATCACGACGCGCTTTCCGGAAAAGATGGCGGGAAGCAGGTAGGCCAGCGTTTTTCCGGTGCCGGTTCCGGCTTCGACGCAAAGATGGCGGCCGGTTTTTATGGCGCCGGCAACAGCCAGGGCCATTTGCACCTGGCCGGGACGATGTTCGTAAAACGGGTGACTTTCGGCAATGGCCCCGCCCGGACTTAGTATCTGTTCAATTTCCTTACGCAAACCGCGCTCCGCTGAAAATGGGAGTTTAACCCGGATATTTATTTTTCCCTAAGGAATTTCCCGTATGACCGTTATAGTTTATGAATAGTCTCTGGGAGGTGAAATTTATGTCCGGATTGCGTTTGCGTATTTCAGCAATCATTCTTCTCGCGCTGTGCGCGACTTTTCATGCGCATGAAGCGCGGGCGGATGAACCTGTTCCGCTGCCGGTGCGCAGCGTCGAACTCTACAAAAACGGCATGGGATTTTTTGAACACCGCGGGCCGGTGAAAGGCTCGCAGAGCGTGGAAATCCAGCTGCCCGGTTCGCAGTTGAACGATGTGCTTAAATCTCTGACGGTTCTTGATCTCGGCAAGGGACAAATCGGCGGGGTTACATACGACTCCGTTGCGCCCGTTGACCGACGGCTCGCGGAAATGCCCGTTGATCTGCGTTCGGTCGCGGGAATCGTAAATTTCCTGAACCAGATTCGCGGCGCGGGGATCGAGGTCGGAACGCCGTCGGGAACCGTCGCAGGAAAACTGATGAGCGCCGAAACACAGAACATTGTCACAGGGCCCGGCGCGACCGCGCAGAAAACAATTATCAGCCTTATTTCTGAAGACGGCGGGATTCGCGTAATAGAGCTGGAATCTGTAAACGCGATCAG
>JAIRVC010000006.1 GCA_031254095.1 Acidobacteriota bacterium | reverse complement strand
TCCAATCGGAACCAGCGGTTTCGGGAAAATCGTCGTATACGGCGCAAGGCGGGTTCCCTTGCCTCCCGCAAGGATCACGGTTTTCATAACAACCCCTTAATCAGCACTCGCTCATAACTTCATTTCAAAAGCTGCCCTAAAAATGGTTCACAGCGCATTTTTCTGACCACTGATCACTAACCACTGACCACTGGCCGCCGTGAGGCGGCTAGCCACTAGCCACTAGCCACTAGCCACTGACCACTAGCCGCCGCAAGGCGGCTTAACTGTCGCCCTTGAAAGGTAAAAACAGCGCTTCTTCGTAACAGGCCATGACGATTCCGTCGGTGAAATCGCCGATGCGCGGCGCCGGGCCGCGTCCCAGGCACATTTCAACAAGCCAGCCCGGGAAATCCGCCCCGGCGGCGATCGTAAGCGGAATACCCCCGGAAAAGCGCGGATTTACTTCAAAAATCACGGCGTCGTCACCTTCCAGCTTTACCTGTATATTCGCCGCCCCGCGCAGTTCAATCGCTTCCGCCGTTTCAACGGCAAGTTTTGTGAGTCCGGAATGCCTGAACGTCTGCCCGCGGTCGGAAACGCCCGAACGCACAACCATCCTCTCGCGCGGAACCACGCTGATAACCCGTCCTTCAAAGTCGGCAAGAACGTCTATCGTATATTCGGTTCCCGTAAGGTATTCCTGAACTACCGCGCCGGAAACATATTCCAGGAAAAAATCGAGTTCACGCTCATTTTTGATCCTATACGCTCCGACGCTCCCGCGTCCGCTTCGCGGTTTGAGAAACAGAGGATACTCAAGCCTTTCGCGGTCAAGTTCTTCCGGCAGCCAGGTGCGCGCAAACGGGAGGCCGCGCTCCTTAAAAAAATGGTATGAGGCGTATTTGTCGTTACATACACGTCCTGTCCGCTCGCAGGAAACCGCGACACGGACGCCCATTTCCTCAAACTCCTGCCTGTGCCTGCCGAAAATCGGCAGCTCGTCGTCAATGGTGGGAATCAGAAGACGGATATTTTCGTTCGCGCAGATCGACTTGATAAGCGGAATATAACCCGGATCCGTGGTGAGCGGCGCTATATAGTGACGATTTCCGAAATAGAGGCCCGGACTCAGGCAATTCAGGTCGGTCGTAACTACGTTTCCGTTAAGTTCCAGCCGTTGCAGCGCGCGCCCGAACGCTCTTATCAGAGCAACGCGGCGGCTCGCGGCCGTTACCAGAATATTAATTTTCTGCATGACGTTTTCTGGTTAAATCCTGTCTTACAACCCGGTTCCCTGCTCACCGGGCGGCGGAGGCGCTGATAAACCGAGGTCTTCCCACGTTATTAGCGCGTCTTTAGCAATAAAGCGGCACGGCGTCATTCCGGCGATCCGATCCAGATATCCGGGCGCAATGCCTGTACCCGGACGCTTGCAGGTCAGCATGTCTGAAACGATCCGCCCGCCGGCCTGTATATCGACCGCGGCTACCACGCTGCGGCGTCCCAGTCGCCGCCCGTCCGCTTCCGATTCAGCGGGGCGTTTTTCGCCGGAACCCATGCCTGCCTTCAAGCGGCGCAGATTGTTTACAAGCTTCTTTAATCCGTCCGGAGATAAACTGGCCTTGTGATCCGGGCCTTCCGCGCCCCGGTCAAGAGTGAAATGCCTTTCAACGGCCGACGCGCCCAGCGCGGCCGCCGCAATGGAAAACAGAATGCCCCGGCTGTGATCTGAAAGTCCCACGGGAAGCCCGAAACGCGATCTCAGCGTTTCAAGCGCGCGCAGATTCATATCGCGGGATGAAGCCGGATAACTGGCGGCGCAGTGCATAAGAAGAATTTCTTCCGCGCCGCCTTCGCGCAGGCAGTTCACGGCTTCGATTACTTCTTCCAGATAAGACATGCCCGTTGAGAGAAAAACCGGCTTCCCTTTTTCCGCAATGCGCCGAAGAAGCGGCATATGCGTAATGTCGCCGGAAGCGACCTTAAAAGCCGGAACGCCGAGGCTGTCCAAAAAATCTACGCCCTCCTCGTCAAAGGGCGTCGAAATAAACATTATTCCGCGTTTGTCGGCGTGAGCCTTGAGTTTTTCCTGCTCATGAAAACTCAGTTCGCAACGGCGCAGGAGGTCGTAGGCCGATTCCCCGCCGCTCTGCTGCGCGTAACGGTCGCGCGAACAGATTAAAAGCCGGTCGGCGCGAAAACTTTGAAACTTTACGGCGTCGGCGCCGCAATCGGCCGCCGCGTCAATCAGCTTTGCGGCTTCTTCCACGCTGCCGTTATGATTTATGCCGATCTCGGCGATTACAAAAACGCCCGCGCCGGAACCGACGATGCGGCCGCCGAGGCGTATTTGACGTATTTCTGTTCTTTCGCATCCAGTTTTCATTTCAAAATCCGCGTTAATTCTATCAATGTCTGTGGCAATCGCAGCAAATTTTCTATAACGATTTCATCGGGAAACGTTCGCGCGGGCGGCGTGTTTTCCGGCGTTGCGACCCTTACGTAACACATGCCCGCGCCGCGCGCGCCGAGGCCGTCTTTTTCCGGATTGTCCCCTATAAATACCGCCGATTCAGGCGGCGTCCCAAGCGCCTCAAGCATAAGCGCAAACGAATCTATATGCGGTTTCTGCCGTTCTTTCCCGTAATCCCAGGAATAAATGATCTTTTGGAAAAAACCCTCGATTCCAAGCGCGGCGACCTTGCCGCGCTGTACGGCTGAAAGCCCGTCGGTAATTATTCCCAGGCGATACTTTTTCCCAAGCTCCTCAAGCAGACCCCCGTATCCGGGAAAAAGGCTGATTTCCGGAATATGTTCCCTGTAAACGCGCACCATTTCTTCAAGCGTCATGCTCAAGTTTGGAAAACGTTCCAACAGACAGGGAAAAACCGTTTTCCTGCCGGACAGGCAAAAAGCGGTTTTCATGCATTCAAACGCTTCTTCATACGCGCATTCGCCGCTTGCGGCGGCCTCGCGTGCGACAGCCCGGTATCCGCTGAGAGCAAATTCGCGCTCCGGATACAGCGTGTCGTCAAGATCAAACAGAATCGCCTGAATCATCAATCATTCCCTAATTTACCGTCCCTTACCCATAACTTCATTTTAAGAAGTTACCA